>JBKPKU010000215.1:0-8802 GCA_046731295.1 Actinomycetota bacterium | reverse complement strand
AGGAGCTCGAGCTGCCCCCCGAGGCCTCCAACAACATCTACGAGATGACCGAGGAGGAGCGCCGTGCCGCGGGGATCCGCTCGCTACCCGCCGACCTCCACGAGGCGATCGGACTGGCGGGCGAATCCAAGATCCTGCGCGAGGCGCTCGGGGACCACGTCCATGAGTTTCTTATCAGGAACAAGCGCGAGGAATGGGACGCCTACAAGTCCTACGTGACCCCGTACGAGCTCGAACGCTACCTTCCGATCCTGTAGCGCAAGCCTATCCGGCAAGGGATGCTTCTCCTTGCGGCCAATGCCAACGACACCCATCTAGCCAAAGGTAGGCCAAATGGCCTACATCTGAATCTTGACGATATCGGCCATCCGGCCTACCGTTGCTCGACCCCGATCCCAAGGAGAAGACATGTCGGTACTGAGACCTTTGCTCTCGAGGCGAGGGAGGCTGGTTCTTGCCGCCGTCGCCCTGCTCTTGATGTCGGCCCTCGTCCTCGCGCCGAGCGTCAGCGGCGCAAGGGGGGCGGTCAAGCAGTTCCTGGCCACGATCACCCCGACCACAGGCACCAGTGGGGTGTCGGGGACGTGGACGGAGACGGTTACGAACTGCGGCTTTCCTGTCGTGTCTCCGTGCACATCCGCGAGCACCATCGGCCTCGGTTCGATCCGGATCGCCGTTCCAACCGAATTCCAGTCCGTAACCGTATCGATCACCGACAAACCGACCGGCAAGAACTGGACCGCGAGCTTCGACTCGGCCACGGCGACCATCACCGCGGTCGCGGTCACCGGCAACGACAAGCTTGGGCCCGGCCAGTCGGTCTCGATCGCGATCAGCGCGACGCCCACGACCACGTCATGTCCAGCAACCCCGTTCACGACCGCGGCTTGGGGGTCCGCCTCCGTGCCGGGCACGGAACCGTTCCAGATCAAGACAGCTCAACCGAGCGTGACCGTAGGCGCTCCTGGCGAGGCGTGCCTTGGAAGCGGAGGCACCGTCACGGATCCGGTCAGCGGACAGACCGAGACGATCAGCGGCGACTTCCAGGGTCACGTCAACATCACCTTCGATGGCACCCTCATCGACTGCGGCTTCGATTCGCAGTTCGGGAACCAGTGGTCTGATTTCCACCTGCCGGCCCAGGTCAACATCATCCCGGCCTCCGACTTCGTGGCTGGGAACAGTCCAAAGATCTCCACCTCCACATTCACGCCAGTCGTACCGGGCGATTCCTCCTCGTACCTGATCTGCTGGGCTGCCCTCGACCCGTTCACCACGAGATCGGGTGAATCCGACGTAGTGAACATCGGCGGCACCGACTTCTTCGTCGGCATCCTTCCTAACTGCTACAACCCCGTCACGGGAAACACGCGTCCCGAACCGTGCGTGTCGGAGCAATTCCTGGACTTGACGACTAACAAGATCGTCATCTCGGTCAGGACGCCACCGGGAGACCCGCACAAGAGGTAGTAACGGACAAGGGATCGCCTCTGGAGCCCTCATCCCCTCGGGGATGAGGGCTCCAGCGCTTCTCCGATCGGGACGACCGGGGCTACGACCACGCCGAGGCGCTCGAAGATGGCGCGGTAGCGCGCCTCGAGTTCGGGTGCGTCCGGCCGGTCTTCCATGGCGGCGACCCGGGCCAGCCCATGGAGCGCCAGCGCCTCCTCATATTCCGCCTCGCGATCCCGGGCGCCGGCAACGCTCTCCAGCAGAGCCGTGCGCGCCTCGGAGAGGCGTCCGAGCTGCGCGAGGGCGCACCCCCGGACCCGTTGGAGCTGGGGCGTCGCCGGACCGCCGAGCGTCTCGGATCGAACGAGCGCCTCGCTGGCGAGATCGAGCGCCTGCGCCGAGCGACCCTGCATCGCCAGGCACTCGGCGATCCGAACGTCGCTCTCGAGCTCCTCGGGCTCGTCGCCGATCTCGTGATTCACGGCCCGACCCTGCTCGAGCAGCTCCATGGCTTCCTCGTACCGCCCCGACCGGCAGGCGACCCGGCCGACGATGTTCAACGCGAAGGCGATCGCGGACTTCAGCCCGACCCCGCGCAAGATCCGGAGAGCCTCCCTGCCCATCTGGTCCGCCTCTTCCAGTTGCCCCCGATCGGAGAGGATCTCCGCGACGTTGGCGGTGATGGTTGCCGCCCAGGGCAGATCGCCCGCCCGCTCCCACAGTCCACGCGCTTTCTCGTAGAACGCGAGCGCATCGTCCCATCGGCCTTGGTAGTACGCGAAGGCCCCGAGGTCGTTGTTGATCGTGCCCGCCTCCATGAGATCGCCCAGCTCCTCGTAGATCGCGAGCGCCAGCGGGTAGTGCGTGACGTCTTCGTACCGCCCGAGCTCGACGTTGCTCAGGTCCAGGGTGCGATAGGCGCTGGCGAGGGCCTCCTGCTCCCCCGAGGCCTTGGCCTCCTCGATCGCGCGCCCTGCCCAGCGGATCGCCTCGAGGCGCCGTCCCTGCCGACGTCGGATGTGCGCGTACCAGGCCGACAGCTGAGCGCGCTTCTTGTTGGCCTCGACTTCATCGAGACGTTCAAGCAGGCGTCTGCCGCGGCTCGTCCAGCGCAATGACTGCGTGTACCCACCGGCCCTCGATGCCACAACGGCTTCCTTCCGGAACAGCTGAGCCACCAGCACCGGGTCGTCCCGCATGTATCGCCTGGATGCGCGATATGCAACGAGCGCGTCGCCATAGTCTCCGAGCCGCTCTCGCACGTCGCCCAGTGTCTCGTACAAGGACGAAAGCTCGCGCTCGGTAACATCCGGGAGGCGACGTCCCGCGTCGATCGCCCGACGCAGGAACTCGGAAGCCTCGACGTTCGCGTACGCAGACTGCGCGCGCCGCGACGACAGGACGGAGTATCGCCAAGCAAGTGCATCCTCTCCCGCGAGGAAGAAGTGCAGCGAGAGCAACTCGACCTCGTCGGGGGTGGATGTCAAGATCGCGTTCCCCGCGCGCGCATGGAGCTCCTTCCGCCGCCGGTACGGAAGTCCCTCGTACGCGGCATCCCTCATGAGCGCGTGGCGGAACCGGTACTTCCCGTTGCCCTCGTCTTGGATGAACTGCGCCAGCCGCGGGAAGGCCGTCCGGCCGATGGGAGCCCGCTCTGCCTCCATCAACGCGGTGAGTAGCATGCCATCGAAGCTCATGCCGAGCACGGACGCATAGCGCAGAACCCGCCGATCGGTAGCCGCCAGCCGATCGATCTCGGCCGTCACCATCCCGTCGATCGAGTTGGGCAGGCCTTCGGTCGTCCCGGCCGTGCGCGCGGCCTGCACCAGCTCCTGAAGGAACAGTGGGTTCCCGCCCGACCGGTTGGTGAGCTCGAGCACCTCGTGCGGGGGGAACGGCGCGTCCTCGGTCGCGATCAGGATCAGCTCGCCCAGCGCGTCCTCGGCGAGCGGGGCAAGGGCAAGGGACACGCATCGCTCAGACTCGGGCGCCACGAATCCCGTCCCCTCGTCCCGCCTGCTCACGCAGATCAGCCACGGGAGCTCGCTGATGCGGCTGGCGACCATGCGTAGGACGTCGGACGATCCGGCATCCATCCAGTGCGCGTCCTCGATCACCACGAGCGTGGGCTCGGTGATGACCCGAGACAGGTACTCGGTGGTCACCTCCTCGAGCTTCGCCTTGCGGAACTCCTCGTCGAGGTCGGAGACCTCCGGCGTCATCGGTACCGGAAGATCGGCCACGATCCCGAGCAGCGGGAGCCACGGCAACAGCTCGGGCGCCCGTGAGCGAACGTCCTCCTCGAGCCTCGCGGCCGCTGCGGCGGCGTCCTGACCGTGGGTTTGACCGAGCAGGAGCCGGAGGAGCCGGCGGAGCGGGAGGTACGGCACGGAGGACTCGTATAGCTCGCAGCCGGCCACGAGCTGCGAGAGGTCCGGGGCCTCAGCCCGGAACTCGCTCAGCAGGCGGGTCTTTCCCATGCCGGCGTTGCCGACCAGTTCGATCAGCGAGCCGCGATCCTCGCGGAGTTCGAGGAGGGCACGCCGAAACACGTCCATCTCCGCGTCCCGCCCGATCAGGGGGAACTCGAAGACGCTGGTCTCGGGTTTGCTGCCGGTGGCGTGCCCCACCATGTACGCGTGGACCGGGTCTTTCTTGCCCTTGACCATGAACGGCTGGAGGGCGAGGGCGTTGAAGGCGACCGATGAGGCATCCAGCACCGGTCCCGTCGCCAGGATCTGTGCCTCTATCGCCATCGACATCACCCTGGCGGCCAGGTTCACGGCGTCGCCCATCACGGTGTATGTGCGGCGGTACGCGGGTCCGATGTCGCCGGCGAAGACGGCGCCCTTGTTCACGCCGATCCGGACCGGAATCGCGGTTTGTGCCTCCAAGATCGAGCGCACCGTGAGCAACATCCGCCCCTCGTCGTCGCCGCGGGCGAGCGGCGCGCCGGCGACCAGGATGATCTTGCCGCCGTCGTGGTCTATGTCCGTCCCGAGGAACGTCACGCCGTGCTCCTCGACCGCTCGTTGGGCGACCGAGACCAACTCGTGCAACCCGTCGGCCACGACCCCGGGCCCGCGTTGATGCATCAGCTGGTCCACCCCGTCGAAGTGCACGAAGGCAACCGTCGCGGTCCGATGTTCCGGCTCGGTGAAGCCCGAGAGCAGGTGCTCGCGCAGGGCGAGCGGGATGCACCGGGGGACGTCGACGTTCGAGATCGGAACCTCGACCTGGTCGCGCGCGAACGACAGCGTCGAGGGCCCGCGCTTGAGGAGGATGCCGTCGCCCTTGGGCTGCCCGAGCGTCTTGCCGGGCAGCGCCGCGGCCGTGTCCTTGCTGACGAGGATCTCGCCTGCCGTCGCCGTGGACTCCATGTCCACGGTCCGGCTGACCGCCGGGCCGGTGACGATCAGCTCGCGGTGGGACTCGCCGACCAGGAAGAAGTGGAAGTCGCCGCTGTTCACGCCCACCGACATCCGCAGCACGACCTTGCCGGCGGTCGTGTCGAGCTTGCCGATCCCGCGGAGCGTGGCCCGCATCCCGTGCGCGGCCGTGGCCGCCCGGATCGCGTGCCCCTCGCCCACGAACCACAGAAGCAGCGCGTCGCCGCCGAACTTCAGCAGGCTCCCGTCCTCGCCGTAGGCGACCGCCAGGAGCTTGGCGAAGACCGCGCCCAGGACGTCGGTGACCTCCTCGGCGCCCACCTTGCCGTGGCGCGCCAGGCGCTCGGACATCTTCGTGAACCCCGAGATGTCCACGAACACCATCGAGCCCTCGACGACCCGATAGCTCGAATCCGGCTCCTCGGCCAGCCAGCGGATCGTGAGCCGCGGGATGTACGGCCGCAGGATCTCCGCGGTCTGCTTCGGCGCCAGCGCCTCCAAGGCTCTCCTCCCGGCCGGGATGGCGAGTGTACGCCCTGGGCTGGGCCGGGCGGTACGACACGGTTGCCCCTCGGGGGCCCCTCCCCCTAAGGTTCTGGCTGTGAGCGATCACGACGACGAGCTGTCCCCCACCCTCGCCGAGACCGCGAGGCGCCGGGCCGATCTGCACGGCGCGCTGGTCGAGGTCGAGCGGGCGATCTCCCGCCCCGCCGTCGGCCGCGAGCCCGAGTGGACCAAGGAGGTCGTGATCCGCCTGGAGGCGCTCGCGCACGCGATCGACGAGCACATCGAGATCACCGAGCGCCAGGGCGGGCTCTACGACGAGATCTGCTCGACGGCGCCGCACCTGTCCGGCAAGATCGACCGGCTGCGCGCCGAGCACCCCGAGCTCCGGAACGAGACGCACCAGTTGGCCGACAGGCTCGGGAACGGCGTCGGCGACGCTTGGCCGCTGGACGACGCGCGCGACGACCTGCAGCGGCTCCTCGGACGGATCGTGCGCCATCGCCAGCTCGGGTCCGACCTGGTGTGGGAGGCGTACAACCTCGACATCGGCGGGATCGAATAGCCGTGCACGCGTGAGGATCGCGCTCGGGCAGGTCAACCCCACGGTCGGCGACCTCCCCGGCAACGTCGAGCTGCTCACCGCGTGGGCGTCCCGGGCCACCGAGGCCGACGCCGACGTGATCGTGTTTCCCGAGCTCGCGCTCACCGGCTATCCGCCCGAGGACCTGGTGCTCCGACCGCGGTTCGTCGACGACAACCTGACCGCGCTCGACGCGCTCGCCGCCAAGACCGCCGGCGGCTGCCCGATCGTGGTCGGGTTCGTCGACCGCACCGGTGCCGGCATCCACAACGCGGCCGCGCTTGTCGGGGACGGCTCGGTGATCGCGCGGTACCACAAGATCAAGCTGCCGAACTACGGCGTGTTCGACGAGGCGCGCACGTTCACGCCCGGCGAGGCGGCGTGCTCGGTGCGTGTGGCCGGCTCCGAGCTCGGCCTGTCCGTGTGCGAGGACGCGTGGAAGCCGGGAGCGCCCTTCGACACGTACGCCGACCGCGGGACACCGGTCGTCCTCAACATCAACGGCTCTCCGTTCCATAGAGGCAAGGCCAACGAGCGCGTCCAGATCTGCCGCGACCGCGCCCTCGAGACGGGCTCGTGGATCGTGTACGTGAACGCGGTCGGGGGCCAGGACGAGCTGGTGTTCGACGGCGGCAGCGTGGTCGTGCGGCCCGACGGAACGCTCGCGCACCACGCCGCGCTGTTCGAGGAGGACCTGCTGATCGTCGAGATCGGGCGCGAGACCTCGAGCGCACAGGAGCGGCCGGACTGGCCCGACGACCTCGAGCAGGTGTACCGGGGCCTGGTGCTCGGGCTGCGCGACTACGTGCGCAAGAACGGGTTCGAGCAGGTGGTGCTCGGCCTGTCGGGTGGGATCGACTCGGCGTTCGTCGCAGTGCTGGCGGCCGACGCGCTCGGCCCCGAGGCGGTCCGGACCATCGCGATGCCGTCCCCCTACTCCTCGCCCGAGAGCCTGGAGGACGCACGGCGGGTCGCCTCGGCCCTCGGCGTCGGCCTCGAGGTCCTGGAGATCGAGGGCGTCTTCTCGAGCTACCTGAAGGCGCTCGAGGGGCCGTTCCGCGATCGCAAGCCCGGCATCGCCGAGGAGAACTTGCAGGCGCGCATCCGCGGGAACCTCCTCATGGCGTTCTCGAACGCGTTCGGGTCCCTCGTGCTCGCCACCGGGAACAAGAGCGAGTACGCCGTCGGCTACGCGACGCTGTACGGGGACATGGCCGGCGGGTTCGCCCCCATCAAGGACGTGCCGAAGACCCTCGTGTACGAGCTCGCTCGCTGGCGCAACGAGGCCGCCGGCGAGGCTGCCGCGCCGATCCCCCGTCGTGTCCTGGAAAAGCCCCCGTCGGCCGAGTTGCGGCCGGACCAGAAGGACACCGACTCGCTGGCCCCCTACGAGGTGCTCGACCCGATCATCGAGGCCTACGTCGAGGACGACCGCTCGCCCGAGGACATCATCGCGGCCCGCGGCCTGGATCCGAACATCGTCGACGCGGTCGTCGGCATGATCGACCGCGCCGAGTACAAACGCCGCCAGGCCGCGCCGGGCATCAAGATCACGCCGAAGGCGTTCGGCCGCGATCGTCGGTTGCCGATCACCAACCGCTATCGGCGCGACCACAACCCGTAGACTTCGGCGCCAGGGGCGGTAGCTCAGCCTGGTCAGAGCAGGGGGCTTTTAACCCTCGTGTCGCGGGTTCGAATCCTGCCCGCCCCACTCAGCGAGCGAGCACGATCGTCGTCACTTCTTCGGCGCGCCGAACCACGCCAAGGAGGGCTGAGGCTCCTCCCGTTCGAGACCGTCGGCGGCGGGCCTAGCATCGCCGCCGTGCGGACGATCATCCTCCTGGCACCGCGGGGCCTCCGGCTCAAGACGGCCGTCCCCGAGACCCGGCGAGAGCGGACACGCGGGCTCCTCGGTCGGGCGAGCCTCGATCATCACGAGGCCTGGCTTTTCGAGCGCACGCGCTCGGTCCACACGTTCGGGATGCGGTTCGCGATCGCGGTCGCGCTCCTGGACCGCCATTGGGTCGTCCGCGCCGTCGTCCGGATGCCGCCCCGACGCGTGCTCCTGCCCCGCCGCCGGGTTCGACACGTGCTCGAGCTCGCCGACCGAACCGACGTGCAGCCCGGAGACCGCTTCGAGCCGGTTCCCGCTACGCGATCGCGATCGGCCCGGTCGTCCCGGTGACGGTCCACCCATCCGGGCGGTTCCGGACCACCAGCGTCATCCAGTGCGCGCACAGGCCGCCGCAGTAGGAGCCGCCGGAGACGGTGACGCGCTCGTCGTCCCCGTCGATGCCGCCGACGGTGAGCAGCCCGGCCCCCTGGAGGGCGCCGGAGAAGATCCGGTCCTGTATGTACTCGGCGTCGTCGACGAACCGGATGCCCGGGAGGTCGGCGAGCCCGGAAAGGATCGCGGCCTGCTCGGCCTCGGTGAACCGGTCAGGGCAGGGGGCCTGCTGGGGCGTGCGGACGTCCGCGATGTCGGGGCAGATCCGTTCGTCGAGCAGCACCGGGTCGAACCAGCGCTCGGTCTCGGCCAGGGCGCGGAACGTCGCAACGTAGATCCCGACGCGGGTTGGGTCGGGGCCCGTCGGCGCGCCGCTCGCGCCCCCACGACCCGAACCCTGCCCGGCACGCAGGCCGACGCGACGAGGAACAGGGCCGAAACCGCCAGGACGCGACTCATCCGGGACCTCCTCGGGTCGTCGAGTTCGTCCTCGGACGGTGCCGGGCGGCCCTCCGGTTCCCGGCGGTCCAGGCAGGCTGAGTCGCTATACTTCCCGCCGCTGCCCCCGGGCCGGGGGCGGGGGCCGCACGTCGGGCCCGGGCCCCCATCGTCTAGCGGCCTAGGATTTCGCCCTTTCAAGGCGGCGA
>JBKPKU010000214.1:0-27503 GCA_046731295.1 Actinomycetota bacterium | reverse complement strand
TGCTCGGCCTGATCCGCGAGGGCGAGGGCGTCGCCGCGCAGGTCCTGCAGAAGCTCGGCGCCGACCTGAACCGCGTTCGCCAGACGGTGATCCAGCTCCTGTCCGGCTACACCGCCGGCAAGGGCGAGACCACGCCGGGCGAAGCCGACATCGGGCCGTTCGCCGAGCTCTCCAGGCAGGGGCCGCCCACGTGCCCGAACTGCTTCGCGGCGCTCGACGACACCCTGGCGATCAAGGTGGTCGAGACCGCCGAGACTCCCGAAGGGGACGAACCCGCGATGGTGAAGATCGCCTACTGCACGCATTGCGGCGTCGCGCTCGGCATCGTCAGCTGATGGCAGGAGGCAGGACCGGCAGGACCGTCCCGTCCTCCAGGATCGGCATCCACAGCGAGCCGTCCTCGAACGCCATCACCTGGTTTGCGTTGATCAGGCCATGTTCGGCCACGACGACGCGGGCCACGATCTCCCGGGTCTCGGGGTCGATCCCCGCGAGCTCGGGACCGAGCTCGGTCGCCACCCACAGGGTCGTCCCGTCGAACGCGAGCCCGTCGGGCGCGACCGGCGTCTGCAGGGCCGCGACGACCTCGTTCGTCTCCGGGTCGATCGCGTTCACCGTGTCCGCATCCGTGCACGAGACCCAGAGCAGCCCGCCCGCCTCGGCCATGATCTGCGGGCCCTGATCGGTGGTGATCTGGGCGACCGCCTTGTTGGTCTTGGGGTCGATGCGCGTGATTGTGCCGTCGAAGTAGCTCGACACCCACACGCTGTCGAACGCGGCCGTCACGAACCTCGGCTGCAGCCCGACGTCGACCTGCGTGCCCATCGTCCCGGTCTTCGGGTCGATGCGCGCGACGACCCCGTCGTCCTCACACACGACCCACACCGAGCCGTCGGCCACCGCGAGCCCCTCGGGCGCCGCGCACACGTCGATCGTGTCGACGGCCTCGTCGGCCGACGGGTCGATCCGAGAAAGCGTGTCATCGCCGGAGTTCGAGACCCAGACGCCACCCTCGCCCGCGACGACCTCCAGCGGGATCGAACCAACGCCGATCGTCGCGTCCACGTGGTTGTTGGAGGGGTCGATGCGGCTGACCGTGCCACGCTTGCCGTTGATCTCGGCGTTCACGACCCAGACCGAGCCCTCGCCGGCAGCGACGCCGATCGGATCGGCGCCGACCTCGATCGTCGCACCGACGTCGGCGGGCACGGGGCCGGTCGCGGCGGTCGCTCCCATCGGCGCCGTGGGGGCCGTCACGTCGCGCTCCACCTCCGCATCCGAGTCGCCGCACGCAGCCAACAACACGAGCGCGCCCGCCAGTGCGATCGCGACCTGGCGCGGAACCCCTCTCTCCATCGTCCAGCCATACGTGGCGGGCGTTTCCACGGGACGGCGCCCGCGCGCGAACGGCAGGATGACGCAACCCCCCACGGCCCTCCCGAGCCCTATCCTTTGCTGGATGGCCGAGGCCGAGGGGGCGCGGGCTCTCTTCAAGCAGGTCGCCGACCGTGTAGACGAGCGGCTGTTCGGCGTTCGCGAACCGCTCCGACTCGTCATGGTGGGGATCCTGACCGGGAACCACGTCCTGATCGACGACGTGCCGGGCGTCGGCAAGACCACGCTCGTGCGCATGCTGTCGACCTACCTCGGGCTGCGGTTCCAGCGGGTGCAGTTCACGCCCGACCTGATGCCGAGCGACATCACCGGCACCTCGGTCCTGAACCTGAAGACCAACGAGTTCGAGTTCCGCCCGGGCCCGCTGTTCACCCAGGTGCTGCTCGCCGACGAGATCAACCGCGCGACGCCGAAGACCCAGGCGGCGCTGCTCGAGGCTATGCAGGAGCGCCAGGTCACCGTGGACGGCGAGACCCATCCACTGCCGGACCCGTTCTTCGTCCTGGCCACACAGAACCCGGTCGAGCTCGAGGGCACGTTCCCGCTGCCCGAGGCACAGCTGGACCGCTTCCTGCTCCGCGTCAAGCTCGGGTACCCGGACGAGCGCGAGGAGGAGCGCATCCTGCAGACGCGCCCCGCCGAACGCACCCTGCCGGACGAGGCGCTCGCCGACCTGCTCCCGCTCGCCGAGCTCCGCGACGCGATCGCGTCGATCGGCCTGGAGCCCCCCGTGCGTTCGTACGTGGTCGCCCTCGCGCGCGCGACCCGGGACCATCCCGAGCTCTCGGTCGGCGCGAGCCCCCGCGCGGTCGAGCAGATGGGAGACGCTGCGCGCGCGTACGCGATGCTCGACGGCCGCGACTACGTGCTGCCGGACGACGTGAAGGCGCTCGCCGAGCCGGTGTTCGGCCACCGCCTGGTGCCGACCACCGACGCGCGGATCCGCGACCGCGACGCCGACGAGATCCTCCGGGACGTCCTGCGCTCGATCCCCGTCCCGACCGAGCTCGGCGCGTAGGGGCCGGCCACGGACACGCCGGAACGGCGGCAGATCGCGCTGTACGTCGCCGGCATCGTGGGGTTGTTCGCGGTGGCTTGGGGCGAGATGGTCGTCCTCCTGTGGGCCTCGGCGATCGCTGCGATCGCGATCGCGTCGACCCTATGGGCGCGGTCGGCACTTCGCGGCGTGAGCGTCGAGGTCGCGTTCGAGCCGGCGAGGGCCTTCGTGGGCGAGGATGTCACGCTCCGCGTCCGGATCGCCAACGGCAAGCGGATCCCGCTGCCGATCGTCCGGCTCCTCGTGCGGTTCCCGCCAGGCCTGCTGCCCGAGGCACACCCCCAGCCGACCGCGCTTCGGGGCCACCGGCGCCGGTTGTCCATCGCCGGCCGCGCCGAGGTCGAACTCCGGCTGCCGGTCGTGGTGACCACGCGCGGCGAGTACTGGCTCGAGGGCGTCGACGTCGTTGCCTCCGATCCGTTCGACCTGGCCCCGATCAAGCTCGAGGCCGAGGCCGGCCGCCCGCTCCTTGTCATGCCCGAGCCCCGGGTCTCGATCCCGCTGCGCATCGCCCGTCGGCTGCCGTTCGGCTCGCCGGCCCCGTCGGTGCGGCTGTTCGAGGACCGCGAGCACTTCGCGGGGGTCCGGGACTACGAACCGGGAGACCCGATGCATCACGTGCATTGGCGGCTGTCGGCGCACACCGGACGCCTGCAGACCAAGCGGTTCGAGCCGACGCGCTCGGCCGAGGTGCTGTTCGCGCTGGACGTATCGAACGGTGAGCCGTTCTGGCACGCCGTCGACCCCGACACGGCCGAGGAGTCGATCGGGTGGACCTCGTACCTCGCCCGACAGGCGATCCACGCCGGGTGGCGGACCGGCCTGATCGCCAACACGCACCTGCGCCGGGGCGGCGGGCCCCTGCGGATCCAGGCCTCCGACTCGGCGGGCAACGAGGCCGCGCTGTTCGCGGCGCTCGCCCGCATGCCGAACCAGCCGACCAGCGACCTCGGCCCCGTCCTTCGCGAGGTGGGCCGCCGGCTCGTCCGGCGGACGACGTTCATCGTCGTCTCCCCTCGGCCTGGGCCGGCACTGTCGCACGAGATGGAGGTGCTGCGGCGGCGCGGGAGCGACGTCATCCACCTGTCGCCGCTCGAGGCCGCCCGGAGGGCCGCCTCATGATGCCGTGGGGGACCGTGACGAAGCCCGAAGCTCGCGAGCTTCGCGCGTGCGCGCTGGCCGCGCTCGCCGAGGCCGGCGTGCTCGCCCTGCCCCTGTGGCTGATCCTGACCGAGACGCGGGGGCTGAACGTCGGCGTGATGGCGCTCGCGGTGCCGTTCGTCGCGGCCTACGTCGGCGGGGCCGTGCTCGCGTGCCGCTTCCGCGCCTCGACCAACGTCGCGATCTCGGCGGTGACGATCGCGGTCCTGGCCGGGATCTGGCTCGGCCACGGCGAGATGAACCGCACCGTGTTCGCGGTGCTGGTCTGCCTCCTGGTCGCCTTCCGCCTGGTGTCCCTCGCGCTGCGGGACTGGCGGCTGCCGATCCACGCCGAGCTCGGTTGGTTCACGCTCGCGCTCGGCCTCGAGGTGTTGGTCGCGGCCGGAGCGACGCGCGAGTGGCACGGACCGCTGCTGTTGATCGTGCCGGTGTTCTTCGTGGCCGCGTTCGCCAGCCGGGCGAGCACCGTTTGGTCGTTCGGCGCGGCGGGCGAGCTGGACGAGCACGTTCGGGCGGCGTGGATCCGCCGCGCGCTGCTCGCGACCGCCGCCCTCGTTGGCGCCATGATCGCCGCGGTCGCCCTGAGCATCGAGGGCGGCGTGTTCGACAACATCGGGCGCTGGCTCACGCCGGCCGCGAACGCGTTCGCCTCCTTCCTGGCGTGGGTGTTCTCGCAGGCTGCGCGACCGATCTTCTGGCTCGTCGACAAACTCGGGATCGATCCGGCGCGGGTGCGCGAGTTGCTGGAGAGCCTCCGTAACGGCCGGGTCGGTCGCGCGCTGACCGAGCAACGAACGGCCGGAGAGACCCTCGTGCAGCGCATGCTCGGCCTGCTCGTGTTCGCGGCCATCGGATACGCGGTCTTCCGAGCGATCCGGCGCTTCCGCCCGCCGTCCGGCGCCGAGCCCGAGCCCCGCGCCGTCGGCACGCAGGCCGAGGCGCCGCTGCCAGCAGTCGAGCCGCTGCCCCCGCGGCCGCGGTTCCGGCGCGAGCCGCCCGCGGACACGGTTCGGCGTTGGTATGCCGAGGCGCTGTGGGCACTCCGGAGCCGCGAGATCGTTCGGGAGTCCTGGCAGACGCCGGCCGAGTTCGCCCCGGTGGTCGCCGACGCGGTGCCCTCGTGCGCGGACGCGTTCGGGGAGCTCACTCGCGCCTATGAGGACGTGAGGTACGGCAGCCTGCGAATCGACTCGGCCTCCGTCGGGCGGCTCGAGGCCGGCCAGCGGCGGATCATGGCGGCGATCGGGGACGGGTGACGGCCTCGGATGTCGATCCCACCGCCAGGGCTCCGACCCAGACGAGGTCCGATGAGTTCGGGGGCCGAACCGGGTCCCCATGACATGCGCGACGGGAGTGCGACGTGAAGCACGGGTTCGGGACGGCACGAGAGGCGCGACGGGTGACCTCGTTGACGTCGCGGGTAGGATGTCCGGCTTCATGAGCGATGCAGTGATCGTCGTCGAGGGCCTCGCGAAACGGTTCGGGAAGGTGGAGGCGCTGAAGGGCGTGGACCTGCAGGTCCCGCCCAGCACGGTGCTGGGCCTGCTCGGCCCCAACGGGGCCGGCAAGACCACCACGGTTCGGGTCCTCACCACGCTCCTCAGTCCCGACGAGGGACGCGCCACCGTCGCCGGCTACGACGTGGTTCGGCAGGCGGAGGAGCTCCGTCACGTGATCGGCCTCGCCGGCCAGAACGCGGCCGTCGACGAGAACCTGACGGGCCTGGAGAACCTCGAGATGGTGGGTCGGCTGTATCACGTCCCCGCGGCCGAGGCCAGGCGGCGCGGGGAGGAGATCCTCGAGCGCTTCGACCTGGCCGACGCCGCCCACCGTGTGGCCAAGACCTACTCGGGCGGTATGCGGCGGCGGCTGGACCTCGGCGCGAGCCTGGTGGGCAAGCCGAAGGTCCTGTTCCTGGACGAGCCGACCACCGGCCTGGATCCGCGGGGCCGGCTGGAGATGTGGGACGTCATCCGCGGGCTCGTCATGGAGGGCACCACGCTGCTGCTCACCACCCAGTACCTGGACGAGGCCGACCGTCTGGCCGACACGATCGCCGTGATCGATGTCGGCCGGGTGATCGCCGAGGGAACCTCGGACGAGCTGAAGGCTCGCGTCGGCGGCGAGATGCTCGCCCTGCGCGTCGCCGATCGGGAACGAGCGGCCGATGCCGCGGGATCGGTGCTCGGCCTCGGGCCGGGCGGTGGCAACGTCGACAACAACACCGGCGAGATCAACGTCCCTGTAGGGACGGACGGGACGGCGATCCTGACCGAGGCTGTTCGTCGGTTGGACGCGGAGGGGATCCGGCTGGCTGACATCGGCCTCCGCAGGCCCACGCTGGATGACGTCTTCCTGGCCCTGACCGGCCATGCGGCCGAGGAGTCGTCCGACGAGCAGGCGGCCGAGGACGGCGGCCGTTCGCGCCGGCGTGATCGCAAGAGGGAGAAGGTATGAGCGCCGTCACCGGGACGCTGCGCACGCCGAGCCGGCTCGCGAACACGGTCTCGGACTGGTGGGTCATCACCCGGCGCAACCTCATCACCTACCTGCGCAAGCCCGACCTCCTGGTGTTCTCGACGATCCAGCCGATCATGTTCGTGCTGCTGTTCGTCTTCGTGTTCGGGGGCGCGTTCGAGCTGATCCTGCCGCCGAGCATCTCGTACGTCGACTTCCTGATGGCGGGCATTTTCGTCCAGACCGGGATCTTCGCCGCCACCCAGACCGGCGTGGGCCTGGCCGACGACCTGCAGAAGGGCATCATCGACCGGTTCCGGTCGCTCCCGATGGCGCGCTCGGCGGTCCTGGCCGGGCGGACCGCCGCCGACACCGTCTCGGTGGGCTTCCAGACGGTGCTCATGCTGATCGTCGCCTATCTGGTCGGCTACCGGATCCACACGAGCGTCTGGGAGGCCCTGCTCGCGTTCGGCGTGATCGTCGGCGTGGGATACGTGTTCACCTGGGTGTCCGCCTTCGCTGGATTGTCCCTCAAGACGATCGAGGCGGTCCAGGCGGCGCTGTTCACGATCGTGTTCCCCTTCGTCTTCGTGAGCTCCGCCTTCGTTCCCCCCGAGACGTTCGATTCGTGGCTGCAGCCGATCGCGCAGAACAATCCCGTGACGATCTGGGTGAACCTCGTCCGGGTGCTCACGCTCGGCGACCTCGTCACCGAGAGCAAGAGCGCGCTGTTCGCGGACATCCCGTCGCTGTGGACCCTGCTGTGGCAGTCGGCCGCCTGGATGGGGGGCTTCCTCGTGTTCTTCTATCTGATGGGCATCCGCGCGTACCGCCGTACCTAGTCCCGCCCGGGAACATCTCGCCGCCGGGCTCGGTTGTCGCCTGAGGCCGGTACAGTGACCGGAACGTCCGCAGCCTGTGGTCTGGGGGTTCGTAGTGCTCGGTTTCGAAGGCGAGAACGCTCGCGAGAAGGTCATCGTCCTGCTCACGATGTGTTTCGCGCTGGCCATGGCCATGCTCGACAACACGGTCGTGAACGTCGCGCTCCCGACGATCAGCCGAGAGCTCGACGCCGGCGTCAGCGGCCTGCAGTGGATCGTCGACGGATACGTCCTGGTGTTCGCGTCCCTGCTGCTGACCGGCGGCATCGCCGGCGACCGCTACGGACGCAAGAAGGTCTTCATGTCTGGCCTGGCGATCTTCACGATCGCCTCCGCCCTGTGTGGGCTCTCGCAGAGCACCGAGCAGCTGATCGCGGCCCGCGCGATCCAGGGCGTCGGCGCCGCGCTGCTCATGCCGGGGACGCTGTCGATCATCACGGTGACGTTCCCGCCGCACGAGCGCGCCAAGGCGATCGGGCTGTGGGCCGGCGTGTCGGGCCTGGCACTCGCGCTCGGACCGACGGTCGGCGGGCTCATGGTCGAGCACCTGGGATGGCAGTCGGTGTTCTTCCTCAACGTGCCGATCGGGATCGTCGCGATGTTCGCGGCCTGGCGCAACGTCCGCGAGTCGGTGTCTGAGATCACCCGTGAGCTGGACATCCCCGGACTCCTCCTGGGCTCGGGTGCGCTGTTCTTCGCGACCTACGGCCTGATCGAGGCAAACGAGAAGGGCTGGAGCGACCCGCTGATCGTCGGCTCGATGATCGCCGCGGCCGTGCTCGGGGTCGCCTTCCTGCTGTTCGAGCGGCAGAGCCCCAAGGCCATGCTCCCGCTGCGCTTCTTCCGGATCCCCGCGTTCTCGGCGGGCGCGACCGTCGCGTTCAGCGTGTCCTTCGGGATGTTCGCCACGTTCTTCTTCATGTCCCTGTACATGCAGCTCATCCGCGGCTACACGGCGTTCGAGGCCGGCATCCGGTTCCTGCCGATGACGCTGATGATCATCGTCGTCGCGCCCAACGCCGGCCGGTACGCGTCCAGGCACGGGTCTCGGGTCCCGATGACGTTCGGCCTGACATTGGCGGGTGTAGGCCTGCTGCTGCTGTCGCTGATCTCGGTCGACACGTCGTACTGGCTGATGCTGCCGCTGTTCGTGATGATGGGCATCGGGATCGGCTCGACGATGGCGCCGATGACGGCCGCCGTCATGAACGCCGTCGGTCCCGAGCGCGCCGGCCTGGGCTCCGCGACGACGAACACGTCCCGCGAGGTCGGCGGCGTGTTTGGGATCGCCCTGCTGGGGACGATCCTGACGACCAGGCTGGGCGCGGTGTTCGAGCCCGCGCTCGCGGCGATCGGGCTCGCGCCGGCGCCTCAGGCGGCGATCGAGGCGACGGCGGGGCACGGCATCCTGGACCCGAAGCAGCTCGCCACGCTCCCCCAGGATCAGCAGGGGGCGGTCGTCGAGGCCTTCCGCACGTCCTGGATGAGCGGCTTCCGCCTCTCGCTCGTCGTGGCGGGGGGCGTGCTCCTGGTCGCCGCGGTCGTCGCCAACCGGTTCATCCCCGGACGCGAGCACGCCCGCGAGGTTCGGGAGTCCGCCCGGCTGGAAGCGCCCGCGCTGGAGGTCTAATAGGCTCCGGGTCGTGGACGACGACCACGAGCTGATCGATCGCATCGCGCGGCTCGCGCACGAGGAGCACGAACTGTTCGCCAGGGAGTCTCGAGGCGAGGCCTCCAGCAAGGAGCGCGCCCGGCTCAAGGAGATCGAGGGCGAGCTGGAGACGTCCTACGACCTCCTGCGGGCCCGGCGCGCCCGGCGGGCGGCGGGGCTGGACCCCGATGTGGAACCCGTCGTCGACACGGCGGCCCTGGAGCGGGCCGAGCACGAGATCCTGGACGTGACCACGGCGCAGGAACCCGAACCGACGGGCTAGGCGTTCGGGTCGGCGGGGTCGGTGAAGCCGCGGTCCTTGTGCGACCCGTCGCAGAACGGCTTGTTGCGCGAGAAGCCGCACCGGCAAAGCGTCTGGCGGTTCCGAACCTCGTACGGGGTCCCGTCCTCGGAGACCACCGGGAGCCCGCCCCGAACCCAGATCGATGCGTTCGGCATGATCCCGATCGAGGGCGAGGGATGGAACGTCGGCTCGATGGGTTCGGCGTCGGGCAGGATCGCGTAGGCGAGGCGGCCCGAGGGACACCGGCTCACCATCGCCCGGAACTGCTCGGCGGACTCGGGGTCGTCGGCCTCCTCTACCAGCTCCCACACGCCGGTCTTCACGTTGCGGCAGAAGCCCGCGTGGGTGCACAGCGACAGGTCGTCGTACAGGACGTGGTTGGCCTCGCCCTCCCACGTCTCGCGGCGCGCGGAGATCGGTCCGCGGTCGGCCACCTCCGTCCCGTCGAACGGGACCTGCTTGCAGACCCCGTCGCAGAAAGGCTCGGTCGAGGACCGGCCGCATCGGCAGAGCTCGTAGACGCCCTCGGTCGGGGGCTCGAACTCGGGCCCCTCGTCCCAGGCGACCGGCTCGCCGAGCTCGGTCTCGACGATCGCGGTGCGCAGAACCGGGACGCCGCCCTCGACCCGGTAGGGCCCGTCCTTGGTGACGACGATCCGCTGCTCGTCCACGGCCCAAGAGCCTACACCGGGTCATGGGATGGTTCGGCGGGAGGCGGCGCTAGCTCAGGGCGGAAGGAACGAGCGCTCGAACCGAAGGGCCCGCCACGGCCGGCGCCCGGTGGCGACCAGCCTGCCGCGGATCGCCGCCTGTGTTCGGCCGATCCGCCCATAGAGCAGGAGCACGAGGGTCACGGGGTCCGCGCGGATCGTGCAGTCCGCCGGCCCGTCGGCGGGCTCGACCGACGCCGTCCCGTCCTCGACCCGCACGCGGAACGCGGGCCTGCCCCGCACGGAGACCCGATACGTGGTGCGGTCGCCTTTGGTCCGTTCCGGGTCGACGTACCATGGGGCGAGCGCCGCCGCGGCCCGCACGATCGTTCGGGCGTCCCCGGCCGCGATCGGCCAGGGCCGGTCCAGCGTTCGCGCCGCGTCGAATCCGTGCACCACGAGCTCGCCGAGCAGCAGGCCCGAGCCGGTCGCCACGTCGAGCGTGATCCCCGAGTACCAGGGGAACGGATCCGAGCCGAGCTTGCCGCGGGTCGTGGCGACGAATGCCTCGACGCGTGCCCTGAGATCGGCGACGAGGTTCGCCGGGGCCACCTCGCGCCGCTCGCGGATGTCCGCCTGGTTCTCGGTCGCGATGTCGGAGACCTCGCCCTCGGGTATGGCCGAGCCGGCCAGATACGCAGCGAAGCGCGCGGTCCGGGCCGCCACGTGAGCCGCGAGCTCGCCCAGCGTCCACTCCAGCCCCTTCACGGGCCGGTCGGGTTCCCCCGCCTCCGACAGCAGGTCCGCCAGCCGTCTGCCCGCCCGGCCGATCGCCTCGGCCGTGGGGGCGAGGTCGATCCGCAGCTCGGGGATCTCGGTGACGCTCACGGGCGTCCTAGTGGGCTCACCCGCCGATCCTCCCGCCTGGGAGCCGGGATCGGCAAACCGTAGTTCTCCCGCTCGTTGGTAGCGTGCCCGCGTGACCAGACGCACCCGAACGGCGATCGCCCTGGCGCTCTTGGTGCTGTTCGCGACCGCGTGTTCCTCGACCACTCCGGCCGTCCCGAGCGCGCCCGGCCGCCCGTCGGGAACGCGATCGGGCGCGACGTCGGCGCCCACGCCTTCCCCGGCGGCCGAGCCGGCCTCCGAGACCACCCGCGTGAACGCACCGCCCGGCGGGACCATGCTGGTGCACGGCAGCTATCCGAAGGTCGAGTCCCGATGCGTCGGCTACCACCGGCCGCGTCTGGCGGCCCGGTATCCCGGGGCGCTCTCGGTCCGGCGTTCGGACGATGGCACGCTCTCGCTCACCGTGACGCTCAGGTTCGAGGACTACCTGAAGGGCATCGCCGAGGTGCCGCCGTCGTGGCCCCGCGCGGCGCTCGAGGCGCAGGCGATCGCGGCGCGCAGCTACGCGCTCGCGTCGACGGGCTGGGAGGGCGCGCAGGGCGAGACGCTGAAGACGCCGATCTGCGCCACGACGTCGTGCCAGGTCTACCGCGGCATCCCGGTGCCGTTCGACCCCGCGGTGCGGCGATGGTTCGGCGCGGTACGGCGGACGACCGCGCAGGTGCTCCTGTACGAGGGCCGCCCCGCCGACACCGTCTATTTCTCGACCTCGAACGGCCACACCTACGGCAACGACGAGGTGTTCGGGAGCGCACCGCTCCCCTACCTTCGCCCGGTGGTCGAACGCGACGACGGGGCCTCGCCCCTGTCGCACTGGCGCGTGCGTCTCTCGTTCGACGACGTCGCGACGTTCCTGCACGTGGCCGGCGAGTGGCCCGCGCACCGGCCGATCACCGGCGTCGGGCTGGACGGCTCGACCGTGACCGTCGAGGGCGGCGGCCGCCGGCGTTCGATGGACCTGACCACGTTCCGGGACTCGGTCAACACCTGGGGGCCTTGTCTCGAGCCCGGCCGGTACCCGCCGTCCCCACTGCCCGTCACGCTTCCGTCCCGGTGGATGACGATGACGTCGGGTCCGGACGCGGCGCTCGCAGTCGGCCGGGGCTGGGGGCACGGGGTCGGGATGGTGCAGTGGGGCGCCTACGGGAAGGCTCGCCGGGGCCTTTCGGCGTCTCAGATCCTCGGCTACTACTACGGCGGCCTGCGCCCCGCACCCTACCCCGAACCCGGCCTGATCCATGTCCAGGTCGCGAGCGGCCTGACCGCGATCCGGGTGGTGCCTTCGGAGGCCGGCGCGACGGTCGAGGGGCAACCGCTGGACACGCGCAGCGTGATGATCGCGGGTGGCGAACACCTGAGCGTGACGCCCGGCACGTGACCGCGCGCGCGGTGTTCCTGTCCGGCGTCGCGGCGGCCGTCGCGATTGCGTTCGCCGATTCCTCGATCGTCGTGCTCGCCCTGCCCGAGCTCTACGGGCGGTTCGACACCTCGATCGAGGGCGTCGCGTGGGTCATCACCTCGTACAACCTCGTGCTCGCGGTCGCCGCGCTGGCGCTCGTCTTCGTCGTGCACAGGGTGCGGGCCGGCCTGCTGCTCGCGGCCGGCGCGCTCGTGTTCCTCGGCGCCTCGACCGCCTGCGCCCTGTCGAACTCGATCGGCGTCCTGATCGGGGCCCGGTCGGTCCAGGGGCTGGGCGGGGCCCTCCTGCTGGCCGGGTCGCTGCCGGTGCTCGGGACGCTCGCGGGTTCGACCGCCCGCGGCGTCGCGGTGTGGACGATGGCGGGGACGCTCGGGGCGGCGCTGGGCCCCGCGCTCGGCGGGGTCCTGACGCAGGCATTCGACTGGCGGGCGATCTTCGTCTTCCAGGCGCCGGTCGCGGGTCTCGCGTTGCTCGGCGCCCTCGGATCGCACGTGCCGGCGATGCTCGAGGAGGGCTGGACGTCGCGGCTCGGCCGGACGATCCCGGCCAACGCCGGCCTCGCGCTGCTCTCGGGAGCGCTCGTCGGTGCCCTGTTCCTCGGGGTGATCCTCGTGATCGACGTGTTCGGACTCACGCCGCTGCAGGGCGCCGCCGTCGTGAGCGCGATCCCGATCGCGACGGTGCTCGCGGGCCCGATCGCGTCCTCGCTGCCGGTGACGCTGGCCGTGGGTTCGGGCGCGGGGTTGCTGGCCGGAGGGTTGATCGGGCTCGCGTTCCTGCCCTCGAGTGCGCTCGGCTACACGATCGCGTCGTTGGCGCTGTGCGGGTTCGGCCTGGGGCTGTCGGTCCCCCGGCTCACGCATGCGGTGCTCGGCACCGGAACCGGCGTCGGACGCGAGGGCACACTCACGGTGGGCGTTCGGCACCTCGGGCTGGTCCTCGCGCTCGCGATCGTGGCGCCGCTGCTCACCGGCGACCTGTTCGCCGCGGAGGATGTCGCGCGGCTGAACGGGACCTCCGTCGTGATCGACGGCCGCATCCCCGCCACGACCAAGGTGCCGCTCGCGCTCGACATCCGGGACACGATCGACGCGGCGCCGAGGGGCGAGATCCCGGACCTCGCGGCGGTGTTCGACGAGCACGGCGCGCGGGAGGACCCCGAGGTTCGAGCCGTCCAGGACGACCTCATGGCGGCGGTCGAGGCCGCGGTCACCCGCGCATTCCGGTCTTCGTTCCTGTTCTGCGCGCTGCTGGCGATCATCGCGCTCGTGCCGATCCTGGCGTTCGGCAAGAGGCTGGCGGCATGAACCGCCGCTCCGGGGCGATCGCGGCGCTCGTCGCGCTGTTCGCCTGCACCGTGCTCCTGATCGCCCTCGAGTTCGCGAACGGCGCAGCCGACGCCGGCTCGCTCGCCGTCCGCGATCCCTGCGCCGCGCGCCCCGCCTATCCGGGGCAGGGACTCGACGCGGCGCTGCACCGCATCGTGCTCGACGGGCTGGACGGCGCCGCGTGCGAGCTCGGGGCGAGCCGCGAGGAGCTCGTTCTCTCGCTCTCCCCGGCCTCGAAGGCCGACATCCGCTGGGACGACGAGACGATCGAGCGGGCGATGCGCGCGGGCCTGCTCGGCGCGATCGACGACGCCGAACAACGTGGCTCGCTGGGCGGGATCATGGCCGCGCTGCTGCGCCAGCTCGTGCAGCACGCGCCGGTGCAGTGGCTGATCGACGGCGGCCAGGGGCTGGCGGGTCTGTTCGGCTAGGGTGGTTCCGGGGACCGGAGCGAGGAGGCGTCGATGGCGGCCGACCGATCGTACGTGGAGACGAACCGGCAGGCGCTCGATCGCCTGCGCGCGCTGGTCGAACGCGCGAGCGACGAGGACCTCGCGCGGCCGATGGACGACGGGTGGACCGTGGCGAGCGTGCTCGGTCACATGGCGTTCTGGGACCTGCGGATCGTGACGGCCCTCGAGCGATGGGGGCCCGACGGATCGGGGCCGTTCCCCACGTACTACGACGACGCCGTGGACTGGATCAACGACGCGGCCAAGCCGATCATCTCGGCGCTCGAGCCGCGCGCCGCCGCCCGCGTCGCGATCGAGGCGGCCGAGTCGGCCGACCGCAGCGTCGCGGCGATGTCGGAGGAGCTGCTCGAGAAGAACGAGGCCACGGGCGGGTACATCAACACCGACCGGGCCGATCATCGCGGCGAGCACCTGGACGAGATCGAGAAGCTGGTGCCGCCGGCCTAGTGCCCGGCGGCGCCGACGAACGCCCGCGCCTCCTCGACGAGCCCGCGCCAGCGGCGGAATGCGCCCGGGCCGACCGACGCCCATTCCCGCATCGGGCGGCCCTTGCCGGCGTCGAACCGCGCGGCGACGCCGATGTCCACGAGCTCGTCGACCCGGTCGCTCGGCAGCTTCACGACGAGCTCGCCGCGCACGAGCATCGCGAAGATCTTCCCGCCCACCCGCAGGCCCTCGTTCCGCCCGAACCCGGTCCCCGCGCTCACGCCGCGCCGGGCGAGCTCGGCTTTGGCGATCGGCTCCCAGATCTGCTCGGGCGAGCGCGCCACGGTCAGCCGGGCGGGAAGTCGTCGGCGAAGTCCCAGACGCGGATCTCGCCGGGCGCGACCCGCACGATGAGGTCGTCTCCCGCGTTCGAGCCGACGAAGGCGGACCCGCGCTCCTCGCCGACGTACCGGGACGCGATCTCGAGGGCCGACCCGACCACGTCGCGGTCGATGAACGCGGCCTCCCCGCGGACCTCGACGCCGCGGTACGGGGGGTCGGTCTCGGCGACGAGGACGGTAGCCCTCGGGTCTCGGCGGAGATGCCGGACCTTGACGTCGTTGCCCCCGACCCAGATCTCGAACCCACCGTCGCGCCACCTGTGCCACACCGGCGAGAGCAGGACCGTGCCGTCCAGGCGGTGCGTGGCGAGGACGGCGACGACGGGCAGCTCGAGGAAGCCGTCCAGGTCGTCGAGCGTGAGGTCGGTCCGCACGGAGATCGAATCTATGCCACGGCGGCTCGAGCGCGCACCACGAGGTCGACCGCGCTGCCGGCGACCGCGCCGAGGGCCGCCCCGCCGACGACGTCGAGCGGCAGGTGGGCCCCCACATAGAGGCGGCTGAGGATCACCACCGACCCGAGCGTGAGCGCGACGATCAGCCACCGCGTGGACAGGTGCGCGGCCACGACTGCGGTGAGCGCGGCGGCTACGGCGGCGTGTCCCGAGGGGAACCCGAGGCTCCCCTCTCCGAACGACTCCCGCTCCTCCACGCCCGCGAGCAGGGCTCCGGGCCGGCCGCGCTCGACGAGCTGCTTGGTGAGGAGCGCCAGCAGGTACACGCCGGCCCCCGCGAGGAGAACGGCGAGGGCCAGCCGGAACCGGCGGAACGCGAGCGCCACGACGGCGAGGACCGGGATCGTGATGAACGTGCCGTACTGCATGAACGGCCACACCAGGCTGTTGAGCTCGTCCGGCAACTCGTTCACCGCGCGGAAGATCCCGACCTCCGCCGACGTGAGCTCGACCCTGGCAGCCACCGAGGTGACCACGAGCACGACCAGCGCCACGCAGAGCACGAGGAGGTTCCGGCGACGGCCGACTCCGCCCATGCTCCGCGGCGCGGGGTCGGTGCCCGGCGAGACGTCCCTGGTCATGGCTCGGTCCCCCTGAGCATGCAGCGCCGAGTATGCGCCGCCACGCCCGGTCGAGGCGAACCCTCGTCTAGAACATCGGGTGCGGGTTCGCGCTCTCCTCGGGCCAGGGCTGCAGGACGTCCCAGTGCTCGACGACCTTGCCGTCCTCGAGCCGGAAGATGTCGACCGCGACGGTCCCGCGGTCGTCGGCGGTGAACTTCACCACGCCGTGCGTCACCACGAGGTCGTCCTCGGCGATCACGCGGCGGATGTCCACGCCGATCTCGGGGAAGGCCTTCACGAACGCGATGAACGCCTCGGGGCCGTCGGGGGCCTGCGGGTTGTGCTGGATGTACTGGGAGCCGACGTACTTCTCGACGGCCTCCACCGGCTTGTGCTCGTTGAAAGCGAGCTCGTAGTACTCCACCACCGTCCGCTTGTTCTGCTCCAGATCCATAGCAGCCTCCCTCGGGGTTCGGCGACGTCGGAGTGCGACAACCGAGGGACCGCCGGACCCATTCCCGGCGCTACGGGTCGACCGCCGTCCTCTCGTCGGGCCGCTTCTCGGGGTCGAGCACCCAGTGCCCGGACACGGCGGCCCGGTAGAGGCGCAGCGCGCTCGGGGGCCGCACGTCCTCGAACGTCCACTCCCGCGCGCCGTGTCTCTGGGAGACGCGCGAGAAGGTCTCGATCCCGCGCTCGAGCTCCTCGCCCTTGAGCTCGGCTGCGGTGGCCTCCATGTACACCGCCTGTCCCTCGCCGATCGCCACCTGCGAGTTGAACACCACAACGGACACCTCGGGCCGGACGACCACGTTGCGCGAGTGCCGGCGTTCGGGAGACGAGAGCCAGTACAAGGTTCGATAGCCGTCGGGCGCGAAGTACACGGGCGTGACCCACGGCCGGCCCGTCTCGTCGGCCGTGCCGAGCGCCATGTAGCGGTTCTCGTCGATGATCCCGCGGGCGACGGCGTCCAGGTCCCCCATCCGCTCAGCCCTTGAAGAAGTCGACCAGGACCGGCGCGAGGACGGCCGGATCGACCTCGTGGGTCTGGCCGGCGAGCGTCCGGCGCTCGGCGTTCGGCAGCGCGTCGGTGACTGCCTGCACCGCGTTTCGCGACCAGTCCGGGCTCGCGTCGCCGTCCATGACGAGCGCCGGAGCGGTGATCGTCTTCCACCGTTCGACGGGGAGCGAGCGGTCCGGCTTGTCGAACCCCATCGCCCGCCCGTCGTACGCGATCGTGTGCGCCACGGCCTCGAGCGACGGCCAGAACGGGGCGCCTCGCATCGGCGTCACGGCATCCTGCGGCATCCCCACCCCCACGACCATGAAGTACTCGACCGCGTCGCCGCGACGGTCCTGGGCGACGAGCTCGTCCAGGTGCGCGACGTAGTCACCCGGGACGGGCGCTCGTGTGTCGTCCACGTTGTAGGGGGGCTCGTACAGCGCGATCTTGTCGATCCCGCCGATCCGGGCCGCCGTCTCCAGGACGAGCGCGGCCCCGGACGAATGGCCGTACAGGAGCGCCGACCCGCCCGCCTCTGCGATCAGCGCCCCGAGATCCTCGACCTCGCGCTCGACCGCGTACGGCTGCGTGTCGCCGCTGTCCCCTCTCCCCCGCCGGTCGTACGTGTAGACGGTGAAGCTCGGCGCGAGGGGCTCGGCGTAGGGGGCGCCTGATGCGCGGTTGTTCAGGGCGCCGCCCACCAGGATCAGGGGCGGACCTTCCCCCGTGCGGTCGAACACGATCGGCGTGCCGTCCTTGGACGTGACCGTGCCCGTGGTGACCTCGCTCACGAGGCGCGGTCCCGCGCCGGCGGGATGTTCTGGTTCAGGTGGAACAGGTTCGCCGGGTCGTACCTCCCCTTGATCTCGCGCAGGCGGTCCCAGGTCCCGCCCGGGTAGGCCGCGCGGATCCGCACCTCGCCCTCGTCCGCGAGGAAGTTCACGTACGCTGCGTCGTCGCCCTGCCGCATCGCGTCGACGAACCCGCGGAGCCACGGCATGTGCTTGTCGGCCTCCTCCGCCCGCTCGTACAGCGCCGCGAGGTTCACCATGATCTTGCGATCGCGGTGCGCGTAGGCGGTGGCGTCGTTCGGCACGCGGGCGACGGCGCCGCCAAGCACCCGCAGCTGTGCCACGCCCATCATCGCGGTCGAGCTCTGGACGTGCTCCAAGATCGTCTCGGCCTGGGGCACGCCGATCGCGTCCACGAACATGTTGTACGCCGTCGCGGTCGGATGGTAGCCCTCCTCCTCGGGCGGATAGATCTCGGGATACGGGATGGGGCGGACCATGTCGGCGAGCGGATCGGCCAGGGCCCGGAACGGCGCCAGCACGGGCTCGCCCTCCTCCGCCTCGCCGGCGAAGCACACCAGCGCCATGATCGCCAGCTTCCCGTGAGCCTCCTGGGGCACGAACGGCATCGGCGGCGCCTTCATCACGTTGGCGATCGCCGAGAACTCCTCGGGCGCGGCCTCGGCCTGCGCGATGAAGCCGGCGATCGTCTCCGCGGTCGCCGGAAGCAGCAGCATGCCGCCGACCACCGTCGGGAGCTCGTGCAGGCGGTACCGGAAGCGGGTCGCCACGCCGAAGTTGCCTCCGCCGCCGCGGATCGCCCAGAAGAGGTCGGGTTCGCTCTTCGCGTCCACGCGCCGAACCTCGCCGTCGGCCGTCACGACGTCGGCCGCCAGCAGGTCGTCGATCGTCAGCCCGTGCTTGCGTGCGAGGTACCCGACCCCGCCGCCCAGCGTGATCCCACCGATCCCCACCGACCCCGTGTCGCCGAACCCGAGCGCCAGGCCGTGCTCATGGGCGGCGTTGGCGAACTCCACGGCGGTCACGCCGGTCTCCGACCACGCCGTCTTGCTCTCGATGTCGAGATCGATCGCGCGCATGTCCGCGAGGTCGAGCACGATCCCGCCCTCGGGCACGCTGTGACCCGGGATGCTGTGCCCGCCGCTCCGAACGGCGAGCTCGAGCCCGGTCTCCTGCGCGAGCGCGATCACCCGCACGGCGTCGGCGTCGTTCGCGACCCGCACGATCACGGCGGGCCGGCGGTCTATCCCGCCGTAGAACGGCGTTCGCGCCTCGTCGTACTCGGGATCGTCGGTGCCGATGACGCGTCCCCGGATGTCCGTGCGCAGCTTCTCGATCGAGATGGTCTCGGGCATGTCGTCTCCTCCCTCGTGGGCATCAACTCCGACCGCGAACCATGACGAAACTCATCGGTCCGGCGTGACAGCCTCTCCTTGCCGGCAGCCGGGACCCGGCTTCGGCCTTCCCCGATCCCTACCAAACCCGGACGGAAATGGGCGCGTGCGGGATCTCCGGACCAGGTGATAGGACTGGTTGTGGACCGATCTCAGAGAGGGAGGGAAGGCCATGAGAGCGCGCGCGATCCTTGCCTGCATCGCGCTGGCTGCCCTTGCCGCGATGGTGCCGGGTACGACCGCGGGGGCCGCCGGGAACGGCGGCTTCACGACCGGCCAAGCGGCGATGCTCGACGCGGTCATGAAGGGCGTCACCGTCACGCCGATCCTGACCGTCGGCGACGAGCTCTCGACCGGTTACCGGTTCGAGGCGATCCCGGACGGCATCTCGGTTCGGCCCCGGGGGGGTGGGAGGGTCGAGCTGTACATCAACCACGAGACCGCCAAGGTGCCCTTCCCCTACAACCCGTCGGTCTGGGTCACCGATCCGGGAGAGTCCCAGAACGACTTCGACAACGCCCAGGTCAGCAAGCTCACGCTGAACGCCGGTGGGCGAGTCCTGGACGGCGTCTTCGCGATCCCCAGCAGCCAAGGCTTTCAGCGCTTCTGCTCCAACTACCTCGCCACGAGCAAGGAGGGGTTCAGCAAACCTATCCTGTTCACGAACGAGGAGTCACCGGACTACGTCTTCCGGCAGGAGAACTCGTGGCCTCCGCCGGCGATCGGCGATCCGGCCGAGAAGGAGAACGGCGTCGTCGTCGCGCTCGACGCGGGCAACGGCAGCTATCACGCGATCTACGGTATGGGACGGCACAACCACGAGAACGACGTCGCGATCCCCGGTTTCGACGATCTCGTGGTGATGTCCGGCGACGACACGTTCACGAGCGGGCCGCTCACGATCCCGCCCGGCGGACCCAACTCGGAACCGAGCGCGGCGTCCCAGTCGCAGCTCTACTCCTACATCGCCTCGGACACCGACGACCTGCTCGCCGACGAGGGAGATCTCTGGGCGTTCGTCTCCGATGACCCGGGCTTCGACGATTACTACGACTTCACGCCCGGCTCGACGCAGTCCGTCAGCGGTCACCTCATCCAGGTGCCCAAGAACATCGCCACGGGCCTGGACTCCGACGGCTCCGAACTGAAGGCGGCCGACCTTGGCTACCCGTTGCCGCCGACGGACGGATCGTGGCAGCGTGAGGTGCGCGATCCGAGCATCGGCATCGACGGGCCTCAGTGGGTGCTCGAATACTGGAGCCAGCTCAACAACGTCTTCGATTTCGTTCGCGTCGAGGACATCGCCTATGACAAGCGTCCGGGCATGGGCAACGTCGTCTACGTGGTCGATTCCGGTCGTGGAACGGCCGGTGCCTCGCAGGCGGGACGTTCCACGAACGGCCGGGTCTGGAAGATGGTCCTGGACCCGGACGACCCGACCCAGGTCGACTCGCTCTCCATCCTCGTCGAGGGCGACGACAATCCGGTGAAGACGCTGGGGGAGGTCCACCAGCCGGACAACATCGAGTCCACCACCAAGGGCATCCTGCTCACCGAGGACCCCGGGTCGAGCCAGCAGTTCGTCCCGGCTGACCAGGGTCTTCCGAATGCGACGACGGCGCGCTTGTGGTGGGTCCCGTTCTCCGGAACACCTGCGGTGGTGGCGAAGGTCGACCAGACGGCGGACGAGGGGCCCACGGACGTCGACCCGGCCGATCAGCCACCGTTCGCCCCCGCCGCGTTCCCCATCAGCCCTGGGAACTGGGGCGCATGGGAGTCGAGCGGCATCGTGGACGCCTCGGCCGCGTTCGGGAAGGGGGCCTTCCTCATCAACATCCAGGCACACACGCTCTGGGTCGACAGCGCTCCCGGCTACGACACGACGCTGGACGCCGACAGCGATCCGGACTTCAGCTTCAAACGCGAGGGCGGACAGCTGTTGCTGATCCGCATCCCGATCTAGGTCGACACGCGACACGAACGCGAGAGGCGCCCTCGGCGCCTCTCGTGCGTTCAGGTCCGCCCACTCCCGAGGCGGCCTACACTCCGGCCGTGGCGGCCTGTCCGAACTGCGGCTCGGAGAACGCCGAGGGGGCCAACTTCTGCTCGGTGTGCGGCACGCGCCTCGCCGCTGCGGCGGCGGCGGCCGCCGAGGTTCGAAAGACCGTCACGATCGTGTTCTGCGACGTCACCGGCTCGACCGAGCTCGGCGAACGGCTGGACCCCGAATCCATGCGCAAGGTCCTGGGCCGGTACTTCGACGCGATGCGGACGGTGCTCGAACGCCACGGAGGCTCGGTCGAGAAGTTCATCGGCGACGCCGTGATGGCGGTGTTCGGCATCCCGCGGCTCCACGAGGACGACGCCCTGCGCGCCGTTCGGGCCGCGGCCGAGATGCGCGCCTCGCTCGATGACCTCAATCGAGACCTCGAACGGGAACACGGGGTGGAGCTCGCCTCCAGGATCGGCGTCAACACGGGTGAGGTGCTCGCGGGCACCGAGTCCGCGGACTTCGGCCGGGTCACGGGAGATGCCGTGAACACCGCCGCCCGGCTGGAGGCGGCCGCCGAACCGGACGAGATCCTGATCGGGGCCTCGACCCACCAGTTGGTGCGAGACTCGGTTCGGACCGAGCGCGTCGAGCCGCTGACGCTCAAGGGCAAGGCCGAGCCGGTTGCGGCCTTCCGCGTGCTCGGGGTGACTCCCGGAACGGGGCAGGCGCCGCGGTCCTTGCGCTCCGCCATGGTCGGCCGCGACCGAGATCTCGAGGATCTGCGCCGGGCCTTCACGCGCGCCGCCGAAGACCGCTCGTGCGTCCTGTTCACCGTCCTGGGCGCCGCGGGCGAAGGGAAGTCGCGCCTGGTCGAGGAGTTCCTGGAATCGGTGGATGGCTCGGCCGGCGTCCTGACGGGACGGTGCCTTCCATACGGGGAGGGCATCACCTACTGGCCGGTCGCCGAGGCCGTCCGAACCGCGCTCGGCGTGCGCGCGTTCGACGCCCCCCCGGAAGTTGGCGCGCGCCTCGAGGAGATCGTCGGCGAGGACGAACACGCCGCGGCGATCACCAACGGCATCGCGGAGGTTCTCGGGAGCCGAGGGGGCGTGGGCTCGGCCGGGGAGCTGCCTTGGGCGGTCCGCCGGTTCCTCGAGATCCTGGCTACCGACCGTCCGCTCGTGACGGTGTGGGAGGACATCCACTGGGCGGAGCCGGCGTTCCTGGACCTCGTCGACCACGTCGTGGATTGGTCGCGAGATGCCTCGATCCTCGTCGTGTGTACCGCGCGCCCCGAGTTACTCGACGTGCGAGCGGCCTGGGGGGGCGGCAAGTCGAACGCCACGACGTTGTCGCTGCAGCCACTCGACGCGAACGCTTCCGCCGAGCTCATCGGGAACCTGCTCGGCGGCACCGGCCTTCCCGCCGACGTATCGGAACGGATCACCGAAGCGGCCGGCGGCAACCCACTGTTCGTCGAGCAGATGCTTTCGATGATGATCGACGACGGGCAACTCGTCGCGCAGGACGGTGGCTGGTCGCCGAACGACCTGTCGACGGTGCAGGTACCGCCTTCGGTCGCCCTCCTGCTCGCGGCGCGGCTCGAGCGCCTGAGCGAGGACGAGCGCCGGGCGATCGAATGCGCGGCCGTGATCGGAAGGGAGTTCTACCGGGGCGCGGTCGTCGATCTGTTGCCGGAGCACCTCCGCCCTCGGGCGGACGACGTGATCCGGTCTCTGGTCCGCAAGGAGTTCGCGCGGCCCGATCGCTCGTCGATGGCCGGCGAGGAGGCCTTCCGGTTCCGCCACATCCTGATCCGGGACGCGGCGTACAACGCCATCCCGAAGGAGCGGCGCGCCGACCTGCACGAGGTCTTCGCCGCGTGGATCGATCGCTCCGGCGGGGAGCGCGCGGAGGAGGCGGACGAGATCGTCGGCTACCACCTCGAGCAGGCCTTCCACCTCCGCGAGGCGCTCGGACCCCTCGACGAGCGGACGCGGTCGCTCCGCACACGCGCCGCCGAGCGCCTCGCCGCCGCGGGGGAGCGCGCCCTCGCTCGGCACGACGTTCGAGCCGTGTCGAACCTGCTCGGCCGCGCCCAGTCCCTCCTGGATCCCTCCGATCGAGCTCGGGTTGCGATCCTCCCGGACCTGGGGATCGCTCTCCGGGAGGCGGGGCGGGTCGACGAGGCGAACGCGATCGTCGACGAGGCTCTCGCACGGGCGAACGGGCTCGGCGACCCGGCGTTGGCGGCCCACGCGACCGTGGCTCGCTGGTACGTGATGAGCGAGGTCGAGGCGCCGCCCCACGAGGTGCGGGGCGACGCCCACCGCGCGATCGACATCTTCAGCGCAGGCAAGGACGAACGCGGCCTCGCCCGCGCGTGGCATCTCGTCGGGAGTGTGGAATGGGAGCTCGGGCATGCCGGAGAGCAGCTGGCCGCGCTCGAGCGAGCGCTCGACCACGCCGGCCGGGCCGGCATGCCTTACGAGACGGCCGAGGTGTTGCTCAGCGTCACCGCGGCCATCGTGCGCGGGCCGATGCCCGTACCGGACGCGATCACCCGGGTCGAGGAGATCCTTCGCGTGTACTCCGGCAGCCGAAGCATCGAGGCGTACATGTTCCACGCCCTCGCACACCTGCAGGCGAGGCTGGGAGCGTTCGACGCGGCGCGCGAATCCTCGGATCGGTACCGGGCATTCCTCGTGGACACCGGACAGCAGATCGGATACCTGCGCTCCGCGGAGCTCCGCTTCGACGTCGAGATGCTGGCCGGGGACGCCGAGGCCGCGTGCACGGTCGCCGAGGAGGCGTACGCCGACCTGCTCGAGAAGGGAGACCGCTGGCCCTACCTCGCTGCGTTCCTCGCACAGGCGCGCCTGACGCTTGGCAGATCCGAGGAGGCCACCGAGGTCGCCGAGTTCGCCGCGTCGAGCATGATCGCCGTCGAGCGCGCGCTAGGGCTCGGCGTCCTCGCTCGGGTTCGGGCCCGATCCGGCGACACGGACGTCGCCGAAGCGTCGATCCGCGAGGCCGTTGCCATCGTCGAGCAGACAGACTTCCTGTTCGATCGCGGGACGGTGTTCCTCGATCAGTCAGAGGTGCTGCGCGAGCTCGGGCGAGCGGAGGAATCGCGCGCGGCGCTCGTGCGCGCGCTCGGCGAGTTCGAGCGGAAGGGCGACGTCGTGTCGTCCGATCGGACGCGATCGATGCTGAACGACCGAAACGCCTAATCCAGCATCGCGTCGAACGTGCGCAGCGTGTCGCCCAGCCGGTTGGCCAGCGTCCAGGCGAGCCAGCGGTGCAGCCGGGCGGCGAGCTCGGGCTCTTCGGCCTCGATCCGCTCGATCGTCTGTTTGCTCAGGCGGAGCACCACGGCCGGGGTCTCGGTCACGACGTCGGCGGTGCGGGGCACCCCGGTGTAGAGGGCGACCTCGCCGACCACCACACCTGGTCGGAGCGTGCGAAGGCGTATGCGGGTGCCTTCGGCCGTCAGCGTCTCTACACGGAGCCTTCCCGACTCGAGCACGAACACGTCGCCGGGGGCCTCGTCCTGGTGGATCAACGTGGTGTCGGGGGCCAGCTTGACGCGATCCAGGTACGGGGACAGGCCGGCGGGCATCCCGGCCACGACCCCGTTGCCGTCGGGTGAGCCGCCGGCCGTGGCCGTGGCCTCGGCAAGCAGCCCGTCCTCACATCGCTGTAGCCCACGGTCCAGGTCCGGCTCGAAGGTGACAACGCCCCCTTCGTCCACTCCGCCGCGGGCGAGCTGGCGGCGCAAGGCATCGGTCACCCCGGTGAACACCACATCGAACCCGTGGGCCTCGGCCACGTGCACGACCTTGACGAAGGACACCACCCCAGAGGAGTCCACCCCGGTCACCCGGCGAAGGTCGATCACCAGGAAGGAGGGAGGTAAGGCCTCCAATCGCTTTCGGATCCGCTCCAGCAGGCCGTTGGCCGAGCCGAAGAACACGAACCCGTTCAGCCGAAGGATCTGGACCCGGTCGACCATCGTTCGGAGCAGCGCCCGCTGCTCCGCCGGCCGGTCCACGTTGGAGTGGTATGTGTCCCCGAACGCCACCTCGCGCACGAGCTCGCCCCGGCCGTAGCTGACCGCGAACAGCACGACCGCCAACACGAGACCGAGCTCCACGCCCGGCAGGTATCCCCGCCCGACGATCACCGCGAGGATGACCACCACCACTCCGTACTCGAGGGGGGGAAGGATCTTGCGCTTGTCCCAGACCCACTCGACCATGAAGGCCAGGCCGAGGAATACCAGCACGCCACCCACGATCATCCGCGGGATCAGCTCGATCACCGAGGCGCCGAAGATCACCCCGACCAGCGGCACGGCCGCCGCGATCAGGCCGGCGCGGCGGCCGTTCACGCTCATGCGGTCGGCGAGGGCGGTCAGGCTGAGCGCGTGGTATCCGGGGATCCCGCCCAGCGCGCCGGAGATCACGTTCAACACGCCCGTGTCGCGCAACTCCCGGTTGGTGTCCAGGTCCCGGCGCAGCACGACCTCGGTGCCGGAGATGTTGAACAAGATCGCGATCGTGGCCACGAACACCGCGGTCGCGATCCCGGCCCACTGGCTGAGCACCCCCGACCAGTCGGCGCCCGACAGGGCTCGGAAGGTCCAGGGTTCCCACAGCCGCGCCGACTCGAACGGTCCCAGCAGCCACCGGCCCTGCTTGGCAGCATCGAGCGAGGAGCCCGTCACGACCATACCGATCACGAACGCCGCCAGCCCGGCCGCGATCGCGATCGGGATCACGAGCGGCTTCTGCACCCGCCGGACGGCGCCGAGCAGGATCACGCCGAAGACGATCGCGGGCGCCCAGTGCTTGAGCGTCGTTGGGCTCACGAGGAGCTCGGCCGTCCGGAAGTGCACCTCGACGCCGGAGGCCACGAAGAGGCCGCCCTTGAACAGGAGCCAGCCGGTGCCGGCCAGGAAGCCTCCGACGACAGGGTAGGGAACGAACCGCACGAGGTTGCCGGCGCGGAACCTTCCCAGCGCGTAGAACACAACGCCGCACGTCACGGTGACGACGAGCGTCGTGGCGATGACGGTCAGGAAGATGTCGGGACGCACGAAATCGGTGATGCCCGAGGCCTGGGCCTGGTGCTCGAGCTCTGTGATCCGGGCAGCCATGGTCGACGCGACCCCAGCGAGAACCGCCGTGGCGGCGTCCTGCACGCTGCCGACGACCCCGCGGTCGCCGGCCCTCCAGGCAAGGAACCCGAGCGTGAGGGCCGCGGCGACCAGGTACAGTCCGATGCCGTCGCCCAGGTTCCGGATGAGCGTTCCGCCGAACACGAAGGCGGCGAACGCGACCGCCAGGACCACCTCGACCGCGCCGATGATCACGCCCGCGGCCAGCGTGCCCAGCGTGCCCGGCGCCCCACCTTCCTTCGCCACGACCCTCCCTAATCCATCATCGCGTCGAACGTTCGCAGCGTCTCGCCCAGCCGGTCGGCGAGCGTCCAGGCCAGCCAGCGGTGCAGCGCGGTGGCGAGCTGGGGCCGTTCGGCCTCGATCCGCGCGACCGCGTCGGAGCTCAGGCGAAGGACCACCGCGGGGGTCTCGGTCACGACGTCGGCGGTGCGCGGCACGCCGGTGTAGAGAGCGACCTCGCCCACGACCACGCCGGGCCGGAGCGTTCGAAGGCGCATGCGGGTGCCCTCGGCGGTGACGGTCTCCACCTGCAGACGTCCGGACTCCAGCACGAACACGTCGTCGGGGACCTCGTGCTGGTGCAGGAGCGTGGTCCCCTCGGCGAGCTCGATCCGCTCCAGGTAGGGATCGAGGCCCGGCGGCATCCCGGCCCCGTCCCCGTCGGGCGAGGCGGGTTCGGGCGCCGCGTCGGCCAAGGCGAGCAGCCCCTCCTCGCACCGCTGCAGCCCACGATCCAGGTCCGGCTCGAAGCGAACGATCTCGGACTCCACCACCCCGCCGCGGGCGAGCTGTCGGCGCACCGCGTCGGTCGCGCCGGTGAACACCAGCTCGAACCCGTGGGCCTCGGCCAGGTGTACGACTTTGACGAAGGACACGACCGCCGAGGAGTCCACGCCGGTCACGCGGCGAAGGTCGATGACCATGAAGGCGAGGGGTGAGCCCTCCACGCGCTTTCGGATCCGCTCCAGCAGGCCGTTGGCCGAGCCGAAGAAGACGAACCCGTTCACGCGCAGGATCTGGACCCGGTCCCCCGTCGTGCGAAGCCGTGCCCGCTGGGCGGGCGGACGGTCCACGTTGGAGTGGTAGGTCTCCCCGTAGGCCACCTCGCGAACGAGCTCGATCCGCCCGTAGCTGACGGCGAACAGCACCACCGCCAGCACCAGCCCGACCACCACGCCGGGCAGGAACCCCCGGCCGATGATCACCGCCAGGATCAGGAGCATGACGCCGTACTCGACCGGGGGAAGGATCTTGCGCTTGTCCCAGACCCACTCGACCACGAACGTCAGGCCCAGGAACACCAGCACCCCGCCGACGATCATCCGCGGGATCAGCTCGATCACCGAGGCGCCGAAGACCACTGCGGCAAGGGGCACCGCGGCGGCGATCAGCCCGGCCACCCGGGCGTCGACGCCCATGCGTTCGGCCAGGGCGGTCAGGCTGAGGGCGTGGTAGCCGGGGATCCCGCCCACCGCGCCGGAGACCACGTTCAGCGCCCCGGCGTCTCGAAGCTCCCGGTTGGTGTCCAGGTCCCGGTGCAGCACGACCTCGGTGCCGGAGATGTTGAACAGGATCGCGATCACCG
>JBKPKU010000213.1:0-5969 GCA_046731295.1 Actinomycetota bacterium | reverse complement strand
CGACGCCCGCGTGCTCGACGGTCGCCATCAGCCGCTCACTCCGCCGATGGCTCCAGGGCCCAGCCGAAGAAGCCGGCGAGCGTCACGGCGACCCCGACCACGATGACCGCGGGCATCGCGAAGACGAGCCCGTACCCGATTACGGGAAGCCCGAGCGCCGCCACGACCGGGAAGTAGGAGGGAGAAGGCATGTGGATCGCGTGCCCGCCGGCGTGCGCACCGTCGTGTCCGCCGGCGTGCTCCACATGCGCATCTGCCGCTGACGCCTCCTCCCCCGATCCGCCCGCCGCGACGGGGACCACGCGCCCGCCCTCGGTCTCGGCGTACTTTCGGTGCCACAGGTCGTCGAGCGAGTGCACCACCGGTACCTCGTCGAAGTTGTGTTCGGGCGGAGGCGACGAGGCCGCCCATTCGAGCGTCCGGGCGTCCCAGGGGTCGGCCTCCATCTGCTTGGGCCTACGGAAGCTCGCGATCGCGTTGACCAGGAACACCAGCACGCTGATCGCGATGATGAACGCCCCGATCGTCGCCACCATGTTCCAGAACGCCAGGCCGAGCGACGCCGGGTAGGTCTGGATCCGCCGGGGCATCCCCTGCAGCCCCAGGATGTGCATCGGCCCGAACGTCATGTTGAAGCCGATCAGCATCAGCCAGAAGTTCACCTTGCCGACGCGGTCGTTGAGCATCCTGCCGAAGACCTTCGGCCACCAGTAGTACAGGCCGCCGAACAGCCCGAAGATCGCGCCGCCGAACAGCACGTAGTGGATGTGCGCCACGATGTAGTACGTATCGGTCTGCTGATAGTCGGAGGGGACGACGGCGTGGGAGACGCCCGAGAGCCCGCCGATCACGAACATCGCGATGAACCCGACCGCGAACAGCATCGGCGTCGCGAACCGGATGTCGCCGTTCCACATCGTCCCCAGCCAATTGAAGATCTTCACGCCGGTGGGGATCGCGATGATCATCGTCGAGACGGCGAACGCCGTGTTCGGCACCGGGCCGAGGCCCACCGCGAACATGTGGTGGGCCCACACGCCGAACCCGATGAAGCCGATCGCGATCCCGCTGAACACCACGAACTGGTAGCCGAACAACGGCTTGCGCGCGAACACCGGCAGGATCTCCGAGACGATCCCCATCGCCGGCAGGATCAGGATGTAGACCTCGGGATGGCCGAACAACCAGAACAGGTGCTGCCACAGCACCGGGGTCCCGCCGGCGGCCACGTCGAAGAAGTGGGTGCCGAACAGCCGGTCCAACAGCAGCTCGGTCAGGTCGATCGTGACCACCGGCAGGCTGAACGCCAGCAGCAGCTGCACGACCAGCCCCATCCACACGAACACGGGCATGCGGAACAGGGTCATCCCGGGCGCACGCATGTTGATGATCGTGACGGCCAGGTTGAACGCCGAGACAGTGGACGCGATGCCGGCGATCAGCAGGCCGATCGCGTAGAAGGTCATGCCGCGGGTCGGGTCGACGACCGAGTTCGGGGCGTACCCGAACCATCCGCCGTTTGGGGCGCCGCCCAGGAACCAGCTGGAGTAGATGAACAGGCCGGCGAACAGGAACGCCCAGTAGCTGAAGGCGTTCAGGCGCGGGAACACCACGTCGCGAGCGCCAATCATCAACGGCAGCAGGTAGTTGAAGAACGCCGCCGACAGCGGCATCACCACGAAGAAGATCATCGTGATGCCGTGCATCGTGAACAGCTCGTTGTACTGCTCCGCGTTCACGAGGGCCTGGTCCGGACGGGCGAGCTGCAGACGGATCAGCAACGCCTCCGTCCCGCCGATCAGGAAGAAGCCGAAGGCCGTGATCCCGTACAGGACCCCGATCTTCTTGTGGTCGACGGTGGTGATCCAGGCCCAGAAGCCCGAGGTCGCGTGCGGGCGCCTCAGCAGGCCGCCGGGTCGCTCCGCGGGAACGCTCACGGTCGTCAGTGGATCCTCACCTCACTCCAACGTGTTCAGGAACGCGATCAGCTGGTCGATCTGCTCGGGCGACAGGCCGTAGTCGGGCATGAACGAGCCGTACTTCACCGCGGACGGGTTCTCGAGCCATCGTCGCAGGTTCTCGTCGGTGTTCGCCAGGGAGCACCCGGCGAAGCACGAGCGGCTCGCGAAGTGTGTCAGGTTCGGCGCGCCGTTGGACAGGATCGGCTGGCCCTGGTCGGTCTGGAGCCCGTCGATCGCGTGGCAGTCGGTGCAGTGCCCGCCGGCCGGCAGGTTCGCCTGGAACACCCCGAAGCCCTTCTCCGCCTCGGTCTGGGCCGGGGCCTCGGCGCCGGCCTGTTGCTCCGAGACCCACTGCTCGAAGTCGGCCGGCGTCTGCGCGACGACCTTGAACTTCATCTCGGCGTGCGCGTACCCGCAGAACTCCTTGCACTGTCCGGGGTACACCCCCGGCTCGTCCGCCTGGATCGTCATGTGGTTGGTCTGGCCCGGGACGACGTCGGTTGTCCCCGCGAGCGCGGGCACCCAGAACGAGTGGATCACCGACGCGCCGATCGCCGCCGGCGGGAAGCTGTCGGGCGGGCCGGTCTGGCACGCGTTCGGCGCCGGCGGCCCGGGCTCGCTCGGCGGTCCGGCGCCGTACCCGAACCCGGCCGCGCACAGCGTCAGGTACACGGGGCGGCCGGTCGGGATGTGCAGCTCGTTGGCCGTGTCGATCGTCTGGCCGGGGTAGTCGAACTCCCACCACCACTGGTGCCCGAGCACGTTGACCTCGAGCACGTTGCCCGTCGGCTTGGCGGCCAGGTCCCAGATCGTCGCGATCGTCGGCACGGCGACGCCGGCCAGGATCAGCGTGGGCAGGATCGTCCACGCGATCTCCAGTCGCGTGTTGCCGTGGACCTGCGGCGGGATCGTGGTGCGCGTCGTGCGGTGCCGGTAGCGGATCGCGAACAGCAGCAGCAGGCCCTCGACGATCACGAAGATGCCGACCGCGACCCAGAACACGGGCACGAACAGGTCGTAGGACTTCTGCGCGTAGGGTCCCTTCGGCTCCAGGGCCGATTGGGTCGCGTTCGGGGCGCACGCCGCGGCCGCGAGGGCCAGGGCCGCGAGGCCCGGGACCAGGACCGTCCTCTTGCGCACCGTCGCCGCGTCCCTCCGGGGTCGGCCCCGGGCGGATGCCGGGGCCGCGCGCACTCTAGCACCGAACACGCGGCCGCCGGCCACGAGCGCGTTCGGCGCGCCGCCCCGCCCCGGGCTCAGATCGGCGGGTTGAAGTTCCTGATCCCCCGCAGGACGGGCCCGAGCATCCGCGTCCACGTGTTCGTGAACACCAGCACGCCGATCGCGATCATCACGGCGCCCGAGACGCCCGCGATCCACTGGTAGTTGCGCCTGAACCATGCGAGCGCGCCCATGAGCCTTCGGAGCCCGACGCCGACCAGCAGGAACGGGAGTCCGAGCCCGAGCGAGTAGACGAACAGGAGCAGGGCGCCGCGCAGCGACCCGCCCTGCGAGCCGGCGATCGCGAGCACGCCCGCGAGCACCGGCCCGATGCAGGGGGTCCATCCCGCGCCGAACGCCACCCCGAGGGGGAACGCCCACGCGCGGCCCGGCCGGACGCGTCCGAGCAGGGGGCGGCGCTCGGCGAACAGCGACGGCGAGCCGAGCCGGAGCGCGTACAACAGCATCAGCAGCCCGAAGGCGATGATGATCGCGCCCGAGATCCGGATGCCGGCCGCCGATCGCAGGAACCGGGTCATCGCCCCCGTGAAGGCCCCGAGGGCCGAGAACACCGCGGCGAACCCCGCGATGAACAGCAGGATCGGAACCACCGGCTGCTTCTCGTCGCGTACCTCGCCACCGGCCACGAACGACAGGTAGCCGGGCACCAGCGGGAAGACGCACGGCGACGCGAACGAGATCAGGCCCGCCGCGAACGCGAGTCCGGGGGCCCACCAGGACCCCAGACCGTCCTGGATCCAGTCGGCGAGCACACCGGTCACGCGGCCAAGTGTATGGAGCGGGTGTATGAACGGGTGTAATGAGCGCGGACCTTGGAGGACGGCCCCCGGGGCCCGGACTGGGTTGCGATGCGCGACCCGGTCCTGCGATAGTGTCGAAGGCTTGTGAAGGCTTTCACAAGCCTTCGCCGGGCCGGGCCGGCGCAAGGCGCGTGCAATAGAATCCACCCGGTTCTGGGCACGGACCGGGCCGAAGACGGGGAAGCACGGATCGAGGCGACGGAGGTCGCATGAAGGTCCCGAGGGTGCTGGTCAGGGCGAAGGAACGTGCCGAGCCCATCGTCAAGAACTTCGAGTGGTCCTGGACCTCGGCCGTGGTGTTCTCCCTCGCGTTCGCGTTCTTCTGCGTCATCACGATGGCCGTGATCCCCTCCTTCTGGATGTACTTCGCCGAGCAGAAGCTGGGGTGGGGCGGGCTATCCGGAACCACCGACTGGAAGCCGTATGCGCGCGACTTCGTCGGAACCAACCTGGCCATCGGGCCGTTCGTCACGGTCGTGGTGATCGGCGCGATCATGCAGAACTGGCGACGCAAGCTTCGCGGCGGCTCCTCGGACCGTCCGACCGGCGGCTACCGCTGATGAGGAAGTGAGGCCGATGCCGTTCAACAAGACCGAGGTCGACATCCACACCGACTACGTCGTGGAGACCGTCGACCCCGACTGGCTCGCGCGCGGCGTCAAGTCGCCCAAGCACCTGATGCTCGACCCCGACAACTGCATCCTGTGCCGGGCGTGCGAGGACGTCTGCCCCTGGAACTGCATCTACATGATGTCCAACGAGATCGTTCGCGATTCAGAGGACGACGCCGTCGAGGCCGAGGTCGAGACCGCGTACTCGGTGTTCGTGGTCGACGACAACGCCTGCACGCGGTGCTCGGTCTGCGTGGACAGGTGCCCCACCGACACGCTGTACTATGCGCGGCTCCCGGAAGCCTCCAAGGGGCAGCGCACGATGGCGGCCGTGCCGGAGTCGCAGCGCGTCGAGGTCGGATAGGGAGAGGGACGAAGGACGAGTGGCGAAGCTCAAGCTGCCGACCCCCACCGAAGCCCTCGACCGCGTTCGCGAGACCGAAGTCTGGAAGTCGACCTTCCGGCCGGGCTCGATCTTCCGCCGCGGCTACAGGGACACCTCGCGCGACCGGGCGCTCGCCACGATGAACAACGTCCTGTACCACCTGCACCCGGTCAAGATGAAACGCCACGGGCTGAAGCTGACCTACACGTTCTGCCTGGGCGGCCTGTCGTTCTTCCTGTTCATCCTGCTCACGGTCACCGGGATCTTCCTGATGTTCTTCTACCGTCCGGCCGCGGAGCTGGGTTCGGCAGCCGGGTACACGGACATGCAGAACATCCGCACGTCGGTGTTCTTCGGCGACCTGGTGCGGAACATGCACCGCTGGGGTGCCCACCTCATGGTCTTTACGGTGACCCTGCACATGGCTCGGGTCTTCTACACGGGATCGTACAAGCCGCCGCGTGAGTTCAACTGGGTGGTGGGCGTGCTGCTGCTGTTCCTGACCCTGGGATTGTCGTTCACCGGCTACCTGCTGCCCTGGGACCAGCTATCGATGTGGGCCGTCACGGTCGGGACCTCGCTCGCCGGGTACTCGCCGCTGATCGCCAAGCAGGCGAACTTCCTGCTCCTCGGGGGGGTGGTGGTGGGGCCCGACACCCTGTTGCGCTGGTACGTCCTCCACGTGCTCGCCCTCCCGTTCGTGCTCGTGATCTTCCTCTCGGTCCACTTCTGGCGGATCCGTAAGGACGGCGGCATCTCGGGACCGCTGTAGGAGGCACCAGACCGATGGCTCGCGAAGACACACCGCTCGACCAGGAGACCTACGACCGCATCCTGGCGGAGGAGCTCGGCAAGGGCACCGACCGCCGCGTGGCCGAGGGGCGCGCGCTTTCGGCCGGGGTCCGGGCGTTGAAGGCCAAGAGCGGCGAGGCGCCGGCCTCCGCAGCCGCCGCCCCGAGCGGGGATGGAG
>JBKPKU010000212.1:0-4610 GCA_046731295.1 Actinomycetota bacterium | reverse complement strand
GGCGGCGCTGCCGACCATCGAGAACGCCAGGTCGACGGTGCCGAAGCTCACGAGGCGGTTGTCGGGCGTGACGAGCCCGATCGCCACCCGCTGCGGGTCGCCCGCGTACAGGTCGACGCTCGCCATGATCGCCGTGATCTGCGAGCCGGCGCCGGTCGCGCCCGTGGGCGGGGACTGGTCGTCGGACGAGCACGCGGCAGCCAGCAGGCCGAACGTTATCGCGACGGGGAGCACTCGAAGGCGCAGCACGCGGCCATCTTCCCGCGAGGTCCGTGTTTTCGTCAGGTCCCTGGGTCAGCCCAGGCCGGTCTCGGCCTCGCCCGACGAGCCCGAGGAGCCCACGCGCAGGTTCGCGAACGCCGGCAGCACGTCGAAGGGGGTCATCAGGCGTTCGGGGTCCTCGCCGACCTGCCGGATGCGCTCGGGGTCGGTCTGGCCCAGGAAGCGTCCGGCCTCGCGCAGGTACCAGATCCCGGTGGGGTCGAGCCCCATGAGCATCGCGGCGGTCGTGTCCGTCGCGACGGGATCGGTCCCGAACACGAGCACGCCGGCGTCCACGGCCGTCCCGTCGATCGGGCCGTTGCCCTGCATCCCGACGATCCCGTCCACGATCTGCAGGTCGGGCCGAACGGCGCCCGCGATGTCCACGATCGCCTCCTGCAGCCCCGACCAGTGCAGGACGTTCTTCGGCCACCCGTATATGCGCCCGGGCATGCAGCCGAAGCAGTTCTTCATCGACAGTGTCGCGCCGGCCCAGTGGTGGGTCTTCATCTTCGGCATCGAGATGACGACGTCGGCGTCGGTGACGGGCGCCGGGAGCCAGAGGTCACGAAGCGGCGTGAACCGCGACCGGAGCGGCACGCGGCTCACGGGTGCCAGGTTCAGGTCAACGAACGGCGCGTCCACCCCCCTGAGGGCCTCGCCGAGACCGGACGCCTCCACGACGTACCGCGTGTCGCGGCGATGTCCCGGGCCCTCGGCAACCACGACCGAGCTCGCGCCCAGGCGCCGGACCGCGAGCACCGCGGCCGCCACCAGCCGCGGGTCGGTGTTGACGACGCTGCCCCGATCGAACTCGACGAGGTTGGGCTTGAGCAGGACCGAACGTCCCCTGACGTCGGCTCCGACGGACCGCAATCCCCGCTCGACCTCTGCCTCGAGATCGACGTCGTAGGAGGCGACCGGCGCGACCAGGACCCTCGGGGTTCCGGGCGGCGCGAACGCCGCCTCGTCCCAGGGCCGGTCGAACCGACGCATCACGGCCGGGACGCCGACGCCGGCCGCCACCCCGACGGCCGTCGCCCCGACCGCGACCGCCCCCGCGTGCCGCAGGAACGTTCGGCGGTCGATCGGATGACTCACGCGGCCACCGCCAGATGCGACAAGCCGGGACCGGACCCGAGCGCGACCCACGCGAGCGCGATCACGTCGGTGTGCGGGACGTCGATCGTTGCCTCGAGTTCGGCCGCGACGTCCTCGGCGTCGGCGAGGTCGAGGAGGCGGAACGCGGCGAGCGTCGTGCCGAGCGTGAGGGGCCCGCGCTCGACCGGCCACAAGCGGCGGAGCGCGTCCACGCCCCGGGTCACCAGGTCGCCGTCGGGGCCGGACACGCGCATGCCGTGCAGGCCCACGAGGCCAACGGCGGTCGGCTGCCCGAACGGGGGGAGCGCCACGTCGTAGATGAACCGGTTGCCGCAGTTCCAGCCGCCGTCCACGCACGCGCGGTCGGCCAGGAACGCGGCGGCCTCCTCGATCGCGCCGGTCGCGGTCGGGCGCAGGAGGCGGAGGGAGAGCAGGGTCCGGGCGGTCGGCTCGACCCACCCGGCCGTCCCGTCCGCCCAGCCCCAGCCGCTCAGGTTGGGGTCGTGGGGCGCGATGCGGTCGGTCGCGACCCGCCGGGCCGGGTTCGACATGACGTGGTCGAGCGCGCGCTCCCGCGCCGGACCGGCCGGCAACGCGAGCGCCGCCAGCGCGGTGGGGGAGTCGTTGTCGAACGGCCCCGCCCATACCCCGAACGAGCCGTCGTCCCGCTGGGCCCCGCCGAGCCAGTCCCGAGCGCGCCCGTCGTCGAGCGCGAGAGCCGCCAGCGCCGTGGGCTCCGGTTCGGGCTCGGCGCCGGGCATCGGGCCGAAGCCGTCGCCCGAACGGGCACGGTCGAGCGCCTCGGCCGCCCGTTCGAAGAGGGTCTCCACCGGAACAATATCGGCCCCCTTCGGGCCCGCCCAAAGGACGCGAGGACGATCCGCGCAGCCCCGCGCCGACGGGCGAAACGCGCAGGTGGAGGGCTCAGTCGGCCCCGTGCAGCGCGCCCTCCAGCCGCAGGAGGTACTCCTTTCGCCACTCCTGGCCGCCGTACTTGCCCACGCCGCCTCCCGAGGGCACGACCCGGTGGCACGGCACCACGATCGGGATCGGATTGTCGTGCAGGGCGTTGCCCGCGGCCCGGGCGGCCCGGGGGCTCCCGGCGCGCTTGGCCACGTCGCGGTAGGTGGTCACCGAACCGAAGGGGATCCCGGCGGTCGCCTCCAGCACCCGTCGTGAGAACCCCCCGTGCGTGAGCGACCAGTCCAGCGGGGTTCGGAACGTCCGCACCCGCCCCTCGAAGTACGCGTCGAGCTGCCGGCGGGCCGGCCCGGTCCGTTTCGGATCCTCGAGCACGCGGGGCGAGAGCGTCTGGGCGAGCTCCTCCAGCGTGTCGTCGGGGTCGCCGTCCAGGTACTCCAGGCGGACGAGCCCCACTCGGGTGCTCGCGAGCAGGAGCCGGCCGATCGGCGAGTCGACCACCGTGTATCCGACGTCCACCAGGCCGCGCGACCGCGCCGCCACCAGCGTGTCCTCGGCCGCGCGCCGCGAGGCCTCCTCGAATCCGTCGTCCCGTCCCCTCATGTCCCGTCCCGCCGAGAGCTTCATGCGCCGACCTCCTGCATCGAGCGGAGCTTCCTGCGTCCCTCATACGTGTTGGCGCGAGCCGCTTCCTCGGATATCCCGAGCGCCTTCGCCACCTCCGCATAGGGCAGGTCGAGCACGTACCGGTGGATCACCGCCGCCCGCTGCATGGGGGGAAGGGTTCGGACCGCCTGCCAGAGCTCCGGGTCCCCGTCCGCCTTCTCGGGCGCCTCGCGTTCCGGTAGGCGCTCGACCGGGACGGGTCTGCGACCCTCGACGCGCCAGTGGTCCAGCGCCTTGCGCGTCGCGATCGTGAACAGCCAACCCCGCAGGTTGCTCGCGTCGCGCAGCTTCGGGTAGCCCCGGAGCGCCGACAGGAAGGTCTCCTGGAAGCAGTCGTCCGCCGCCTGGCGTCCGACGGAGGCCACCAGGAACCGGTACACGTCGACCCGGTGCTCGTCGAGGAGTCGCTGGAACGGCGGCAGGTTCATCTCGAGGGACAACGCCCCGCATCGCCGCGGCGTGAGACGGGCCTCCGCACGTGGTTCACACGACCGGCCACGGGAAGGGGCGGCCGGGTCCCGGCTCCGGGAAGCAGCCGGCCTCGACCAGGGCCGCCGCGCGATCGGCGGTCGCGTCGACCTCGCGCCCCGTGAGCAGCCCCCCCAGCCGCGTGCGCAGCGGTCCCGAACGCAGGCGTTCCTGCAGGGAGCGAAGGTCGCGGGCCATGTCCGGCGGGATCGGCTCGCCGACGAAGTCCCAGATCACGGTCCGGAGCTTCGGCTCCTCGTGGAAACACACGCCGTGGTCGACGACGAAGATCCGCCCGTCCTCGGCGATCAGGCAGTGCCCGGACTTGCGGTCGGCGTTGTTGGCCACGATGTCGAACAGCGCGATCCGCCTGAACGCGTCCGGGTGGTCGCGCTGCATCGTGAGGTAGTGCTTATCGGGATCGAACGCGACGAACCGCTGCACCGACCCGAGTCCGTGGGGCCCCTCGCGCAGCACGGTGGGCGGCACCCACGGCCAGCCGAGCGCGTCGGCCACCACGAACGCCGCCACCTCGCGCGCCGCGAGCGTTCCTTCCTCGAAATCCCACAGCGCCGCCTCGCCCGAGCGCGGCTTGTAGACGGCGAGGATCTGCTCGGGGCCGTCGTTCACGCGCGCCAGGAACGTGAAGTTCGACGCGCGGGGCAGCAGGCCGAGGATCTCGAGCTTCCCGCGTTCGAGGAGCGAGAGCGTCCGGGCGTCGGTGGGTCCCTGCCGATCGCCGGACGCGGTCGCCGGATCGTCCCCTCGGCCTTCGAAGGGGCGGGAGCTCACCGGCCCGCCGTCTCCCGGTGCCCGTTCATGGCGGGACACAGGTGCCCCTCGGGGTCCATCGGGTTCCCGCAGAACCGGCACCGCGGCCGCCCCCGCGCGGCGACCTCGGCTCCGTGCCGGGCGAGCGCCAGCATCTGTTCGCACGTCGCCCACAGCCGGACCCTCGCGGGCTCGGGGGCGTCTTCCGGCGCGAGCTCTTCCACCTCCGCCTCCTCGGCCTCCTCGGTCTGCTCCTCGAGCTCGAGCAGCATGAGGTCGCGGTCCTCGGCGTAGCCGATCGACAGGCGCCCGGCCCGCCACAGTGGCTCGAGCGGCGGCTCGAGCCCGAGCTCCTCCGACGGCGGCCCCTCGCCGGTCTCCCGTCCGACCGAGGCCAAGATCTCCAGGATCGAGGTGCCGAG
>JBKPKU010000211.1:0-8409 GCA_046731295.1 Actinomycetota bacterium | reverse complement strand
GATGGCCGCCTCTGAATCCCTGTACCGCTCGATCACGACGCACTCGGATTGGTCGTCGTTGAAGTAGGTGTCGTACTGCAGCGTCCCGGTGTCCTTGGTCCGCACGATCTCCATCGCCTGAGCGGACAAACGCTTGTACTCATCGAGCTTGCCTTCGTGGATCCTGAATCGCGCGATGCCCAAGAGTTCACCCACGGTGCGCCCCCCTGACGTCTCGGCGCCGTAGCGTGAACGTTACCCAGGATGGGTGTGGCGCACGCAGCTGGATGGGTTGCTTGGCTGCCCGGCGGGAGGTGCCCGAACGGAGACACCCGCCTCTTGCGGTCTCCTCGAGAGGGGTGTCTCCCTGATCCTTCCTACGTCGATCCAACAATCGAACAGCGGTAGACCTCGTCGGTCGGGACGAGCGTGATCACGGGATGGGCTCCGGCCGCTGCCGCCAGGACCTGATCCTCTGAATCGAACTGGTGGGGAGTGAACCCCTGGTTGAAGACGATGAGGACCTGGTGCCACAAGGGGTTGAACCCTTCATCCTGGATGGCATCGATCACCGACAGGAAGTCCTGCTCCTCGTCCAGGTCGTTCGACGCGTAGATCGTGTTGATGTTGCGGTTGTTCTCGAGGAGCGCCTCCGACGAGGGCACCTCGAACATGTTCACGGTGACCCGCTCCCCCTCGTAGAAGACAGGCCTCTGCGTGACAGCGCCGTTCGGATCCCCCTTGGCGGCGAGCGCCGTACCGCCTGTGAGCACAACGAACAGGCCCGCCGTGACGAGGACAGCTGCGATCCTCGACGTGACTCCGCTCAGCCGCATACTGACCCCTCCTTGCGTCGAAGCGGGACCATCCCGCATCGTGCCGGGTACTACCGGGCGAGCATGCATGGAGCATTGCTGCGAGGAGGTGAACCTTCCGCGCGGCCCAGCGGGTTCGTGCTTAGAACCGCGGCGATGCCGGATCAACGACCAGGTCGGCGAAGCTCTCCGCCGACTTGCCGAACTCCCACCAGCCGCTCACCCACGGCTTCACGAACGCCATGCTTCGCCCGTACACGAGCGGGATCACGGCGATCCGTTCGGCGACGGCCATGCGGTCGGCGTCGTGGAACAGCCGCAGGCGCTCTCGGTCGCTCCGTTCCTGGCGGGCGCGTTCGATCAGCTCGTCGAACGGCTGGTGTGAGAACCCGCCCTCGTTGGTTCGACTGTCCGAATGGAACAGCAGCCGCAGGTAGTACTCGGGATCGGCGTAGCCCGGCAGCCACCCCGTCACGTAGATCTTCGAGAGGAAATTCAGCTTCTTCGCCTGCATCGACTGCTCGTACGTCCAGGACCGCAGCTCGATCCCGATCCGGAGCACGTCCCGCCACATGCCGGTGACGACCTCCAGGAACGGGTGGACCCACGCGTGGTAGCCACCCAGCTCCAGCGTGACGTCCCCGACGCCCGAGCGTTCGAGGCAGCGCCTCGCCTCGTCCGGGTCGAACGCCGGGACGATGTCCGGCGTGTGTCCCTGGAGCGCCGGCGGGACGATCCCGCCGCGCGCGACGACCAGGTTGTCGGCCACCGCGCCGTCGAGCACGTCCCGGTCGATCGCGTGCGCGAGCGCCCGCCGAAGATCCACGTTCGACAGCACCGGGTCGGCGTGGTCGAACGCGATATATGCCGACCATGCGGCCGCGCCGATCGACGCGTCGGCCGCCACGTGCGGCACGAGGTCGGCGAGCCTCGGCGTGTACCGGACCGTCACGACGTCGAGCTCGTCGGCCGCGTAGGGCTCGATCGCGTCCCCGACCTCCGAACGCACGAGCTCGATCCGCGCCGCGTTGCCCGGGCGCGAGCCGGTGTCGTCCTCACGGCGTTCGAGCACCAGGACGTCGTCGGTCCGCGAGGCGATCCGGAACGCGCCGCTGACCACCTGCTTCCCGATCTCGGTCCAGCCGTCGCCGTCGCGCTCGATCGCGTGGCGGGGCTGCGGCCCGCCGTCGGGCCGGTTCATCACGCTCATGAAGTACGGCGCCGGCGCGACCAGGCGGAACTCGACCGTGCGGTCGTCCGGGGCCCGAACGCCGATCGCGTCCGGGTCGTCGTTGTGGCGCAGGTAGTACTCCTGGCCGTTCTCCAGCACGAAGTAGATCGCCACCGACGAGCCGGGCGCGTCCGGGTTCAGCACGCGCTTGATCCCGTACTCGATGTCGTGGGCCGTGAGCGGCTCGCCGTCGGACCACCGCAGGCCCGGCCGAAGGTGGAACACGTACCGAAGCCCGTCGTCGGAGATCTCCCAGCGTTCGGCGAGCGAGGGCACGATCGTGCGCTCGGGCCAGGCCTCGACCAGCCGGTCGAACAGCTGCATGCACAGCTGGATGTTCGGCCACGCGATCGCCGAACGCGGGTCGGGGTCGTTCGGCAGGAAGCTCGTCGCGATCCGAACGGTGGCGCTCGGGGCCTCGGCCGGCGCCTTCGGCGGCCGCCAGAAGTCGAACGCCCGCTGATACATCTCGTTGGCCTCGGCGAATCGCAGCGACATGTGGAACGCGAGGGCGAGCTTGAACAGCACCAGTGCGATCGCGTCGCGTTCGTCGCGACGGCCGAGGATCGGCAAGAGCTCGCGGTAGTGCGCGATCGCCTCGTCGAGCGCGTACTCCTGCCGCGCGCGGTCGCCGGCGCGCGTCAGGTACTGCACGGCCTTGTCCTCGTCCTCGGCGGCCAGCCAGTGGTGGGCGAGCAGGCCGGCGACCTCGTCCTCGCGGCCGGCGTACGCGGTCTCGAGCCACTCGGCGGCCTTGCGGTGCAGGCGTGTCCGCTGGTCGGTGACCAATGTTCGGTACGCAGTGTCCTGGATCAGGGCGTGCTTGAAACGGAACTCGGGCTCGGGCCAGCGCCGGCTCTCGCGCACGAGGTCGAGCCGCTGGAGCTCGAGCAGCGCGTCGCCCACGTCGCCGCCTCCGCTCGACACGGCTTCGAGCAGCGGCAGGCCGAACTGCCGCCCGAGCACCGACGCCGCCGTTAGGGCATCGTGCGCGCCGGGCCGAAGCCGGTCGATCCGCGCGAGGATCACCTTCTCGACGGTCGGCGGCACCTCGACCTCGACCGCGTGGTCGAACCGCCACCCCTCGCCCTCGGCGACCAGCGCGCCGGCGTCGACGAGCGAGCGGACGAGCTCCTCCAGGAAGAACGGGTTGCCCTCGGCCGGCTCGAGGATCCGGCCCTCCATCTCCGGCGGCAACGTCCCCACGCCGACCAGCGCGTGCAGCAGCTCGCGGCCGGCGTCGCCCGTCAGCGCCTCGAGCGCGAGCTCGCGCGTCCGGTGGGGCAGCTCTCGCGCCGCGCCCTCCTTCACGCGCCAGGATGGGTGGTCGCGTTCGGGACGCGTGGACAGGACGAGCAGGAGCGCGGAGGTCTCGGTGTCCTCCAGCATGCGTTCGAGCAGCTGGAGCGAGGTGGCGTCGGCCCAATGCAGGTCCTCGAGGACCACGATGACCGGGCCGTCGGCAGCGAGGCGAGCCAGCAGCTCTCGGACCACGGCGAACGTTCGGTACTGGAGGGCCTCGGGCGAGAGCTCGGCCAGGCGGCCCTCGGCCTCGGGCTCGAGCGTGATGCCCAGCATCGCGCCGAGGTACGGGTAGATCTCGAGCACCCGGCTCCCGAACAGCGCCTCCAGGCTCCGACGCAGCGCGACCCGAACGCGCAGCTCGGGTTCGTCCGCCAGGACGCCGAGCCATGAGCGCAGCACGTCTCGGAACGGCCAGTACGGCATCGACTCGCCGTAGGAGACGCACCGGCCCTCGATCCACAGCGCCGGGCGCCGGGGGCCGTCGGTGGAGCCGGCCTTCTCGACGTGGCCGCGGATCTCGGCGGTCAGCCGGGTCTTGCCGATGCCCGGCTCGCCGGTGAGGAACACGATCCCGCCAGATCCGGCGAGCGCGGCGTCCACAGCCTCGGTCGCGGCGGCGAGCTCGCGTTCGCGCCCCACCAGCCGGACCTGGACCGCGGCGAGCTCGCGCGCGTGGCCGGGCGCCGCGACGACACCCTCGACCGTGTACGCGGTCACACGTTCGGCCTTGCCCTTGAGCTCGTGCTCGGCCGGCTCGCTCCAGGCGAACACCGGCGCAACACGCCGATGCGTCTCCTCGCCGACCAGGACCGTCCCGGGCTCGGCCAGTGACTGGAGGCGGGCCGCAGTGTTGACCGCGTCGCCGAGCGCACCGTACTCGACGCGGCTCCCGGCCCCGACCGAGCCCACGACGACGGCCCCCGTGTCGACCCCCACACGCACGCCGAACCCCTGCACGCCGAACGCGCGCTCGACCTCGTCCGCGTAGTCCGAGATCTCCTCGGTCACTCGGAGGGCGGCGCGGACGGCGCGCTCGGGATCGTCCTCGTGCGCGGCCGGGGCGCCGAACAGCGACAGCACGCCGTCCCCCGCCAGGTCCTTCACGGTCCCGCCGAACGCCTCGACGGCCGCGATCGCCCTTGCGACCGCGTCGTTCACGATGACCTTGGCGTCCTCGGGCTCAAGGCGTTCGGCCAGCGCGGTCGAGCCGACGAGGTCGGCGAACATCGCCGTCACGACGCGGCGCTCCTCGCGCATCTCCCCGGCCACTCGGGCATTCTCCCATCAGGTCGCGTTCCGATCCGGGGAATGTTCGTTACACGGCAAGACTGCGCAGTCAGTGGGTCTCGGCGAGCGGGACGAGCCGCTCGGACTCGGCGCGGATCGCACTCGCATCCTCGAGGCGCTCGAGCCAGTCCCTCGGGAGGCTGCCCAAGCCGTCGCGGGCCCCCAACAGGGCGCCCGCGACGGCCGCGTTCGTGTCGGTATCGCCGCCGAGCGAGACCACGCGCCGCAGCTCGGTCTCGGCGTCCCCGCCGTTCACGAGGGCCTGGAACGCCACGCCGGCCGTGAACAGGCAGAAGCCCTGATCGGGGCCGTCGATCGCGCGCGAGGAGCCGGCCGCCTCGACCAGGAACTCGAGCTCCTCGCCGCCGTCGAGATCCTCGACCGCGCTCAGCGCGGTCCTGGCGGCGTCCTCGTGGCCCTCTCCCCTGGCGAGCGCGGCCACGCCGAGCGTGACGGCGAGGCACGCGGTCCGGCACCGCCCGTCGTAATGCGTGAGGGCGGACAGCGCGGGCGCGAGCTCGTGCAGGTCGCCGGGCCGGTTCGCGTACGCGACCCCGAGCGGAGCGCAGTACATCACCGAGCCGTTGCCGGCCGAGACCTCCGGGCCGCGCTCGGACCAGATCGCGTGTGCGGTGGCGGCGGCGTCCTCGCCGCGCTCGACCCGGCGCAGGACGCGGCCGACGAGCGTGCCCACGTCGGGGGGTTCGGAGCCGAACCACTCGAGGTGCCGAGCGAGGAGGTCGTCGGCATCGAACCTTTGCCTCGTCGTGAGCGAACGCACGAGGTTCCGGGCCATCGCGGTGTCGTCGGTCGTGGATCCAGGCGGCCGCCCGAGCCAGGGCCGCTCGAACGCCGGGAGCGGGCTCGGGACGTTGCGTGCGCGGAGGAACTCGAACGGAGCCCCCAGGGCGTCTCCGAGCGCGAGGCCCAGGACGCTTCCCACGACGCGATCGGCCAGGTCCATAGGGGTGGCCGAGCCTACCCGGCCGGGCGCGGGTAAGGGCCGTCCCCACATCGAGATCGGTACCGGGCAGCGCCGGGCAAGACACTTTTCCCAGGCACGCCGACCGACCGGAACCCTCCCGCTGGTACCCTTACTGGCCGCAGTGAACAAGTTCGGACCCCGTCATCGGATGTGTCGCCGGGCTGGGCAGCCTCTGTGTGGGCGCCCCAATTGCCCGGCCAACAAGCGCACCTATCCACCGGGCCAGCACGGGCACGGGCGCAAGCGATTCTCCGAGTACCAGGTCCGGCTGCTCGAAAAGCAGAAGCTCCGCCACATCTACGGGGTCGGCGAGCGGCAGATGCGCGGCTACTACGACCGGGCCAACCGCAAGACCGGGGTCACGGGCGAGGAGCTGCTCCGCCAGCTCGAGACCCGCCTGGACGCCGTGATCCTTCGCCTCGGGTTCGCCCTGACCCAGCGGCAGGCCCGCCAGCTCGTCAGCCACGGCCATGTCAAGGTGAACGGCCGCCGGGTCGACGTCCCGAGCGCCCAGGTCAGGCCCGAGGACACCGTCGAGCTGTCCGACAAGGCCAAGAACTTCGTTTACGTGCGCGAGGCGATCGAGCTCTCGCCCGACCCGCCCGCCTACCTGTACCGCAACACCGACCAGCTCCAGGGCACGATGTCGCGCCTGCCCGAACGCGGAGAGATCCCGCTCCCGGTTCCGATCGAGGAGCGGCTGATCATCGAGTTCTACTCCTAGCTCCTTCCCCTCCGATCGGGAGGACCCATTGGCGAAGCCACTCGCCGACCGCCTCGAAGAGGTCATCGCCGACGGCCGTGCTCCGGACCTGCACGGGGTCGTAGCGGTCAGGGATGGCGAGCTGCTCCTGGAGTACTACGGCAAGGGGGAGGACTGGTCCTGGAACGAATCGCTCGGTGTCGTGACGTTCGGCCACGAGACCCTGCACGACATCCGATCCGTCACCAAGAGCATCGTCGGACTCCTGTACGGGATCGCCCTGGAGGACGCCCTCGTCCCCGGGCCGCGGGAACCGATCCTCGCGCAGTTTCCCGAGTACCCGGACCTGCTCGCCGACCCCGAACGCGCCCACCGTCGAGCACGCCCTGACGATGACGCTCGGCCTCGAGTGGCACGAGGATCTTCCCTACACCAACCCCGACAACAGCGAGATCGCGATGGAGTTCGCGCCCGATAGATACAGGTACGTGCTCGAACGTCCGATCGCCGAGGAGCCCGGAAGGCACTGGCACTACTGCGGCGGCGCGACGGCGCTGCTCGGGGAAGCTGATCGCGAACGGCTCCGGGAGGCCGCTGGAGGCGTTCGCGCGGGAGCGGTTGCTCGAACCCCTCAGCATCACGGCCTTCGAGTGGATGAGCGGCAAGGATGGGGTGGTCTCGGCTGCCTCGGGTCTCCGCCTCGCCCCACGCGACCTGGCCAAGATCGGTCAGCTCGTGCTCGCCGGAGGGTCGTGGGACGGCCGCCAGATCGTGCCGCAGGGATGGCTCGACCGCGCCCTGCAGCGCCACGAGACGATCGAGGACGGGTTCGACTACGGGTACCAGTGGTACGTGAGCGCCCTCACCCAGCGCGAGAGCGTCTCGCATCCGTGGGTCGGCGGCCTGGGAAACGGAGGCCAGCGCCTCGACGTCGTTCACGATCTCGACCTGGTGGTGGCGTTCGCCGCCGGCGCCTACGACGCCGAGGACGGCTTCGCGACGCCGATGACCGTGCTCGAGGACGTGATCCTGGCCGGCCTCGAGAGCTAGCGCCACGCCGGACCGTTCCGACTATCCCTTGCGGCGCCCGCCGATGTCGTAGGGCACGTTGATCGACTCGTCGGCGCCGGGATTCGGTCGCCAGCCGCCGCCGAAGCCGTCGCCGTCATCGTCGAAGGTGCCGGTGAACGTCGCATCGAGCGGGCCGTAGGACACCGAGATCGTCAGGGTCTCCTCGTCGACCTCCCACCGGTACGGCAGGGGAGCCGGAGACAGGTTCGAGAACACGGTCGAGGGGAAGGTTCCCGACTCCGTGTCGAAGCCGATCAGTTCGAGCGACTCGATCTCCATCCCGAGGAAGTTCAGCGAGGCGCGCTGCTCGAGGAAGAAGCCGCCCGGCAGCCACCGGAACGTCGTCTCACCTCTGACGGTGATCTCGTCCGAGCCGACCAGGTGGCCCTCCATGCTCCACGTTCCGACGAACCGGTCCAGGCGCCGAAGCGCGGGATCCGGGGTCGGGACCTGTGCCTGCGTGTCGTCTGCCATGACGTCCCTCCTTCGCCTCGAGATGAAGCCCTTCATCCCTGGTCGGAGCCGGCACGCCGATCTCGACGTTCCCCAGTACACCGCCCGGAGCTCCGGACCTCCACTCGCCCAGTTCGTTTGTGGCTCGGTACGGAGGAGGCTGGGGCAGGCTAGGCCGAGGCGCCGGGCGGTTCGATCCCTCGCGCGAGCTCCTCGATCACCGCTCGCCTGAGGCGGTCGAAAGTCGCGCCGGCCTCGGAGAGGATCTGCGCAGCGACGCCCTCGCCTTCCCGAGCGAGCCCGAGCAGGATGTGTTCGGTCCCGACATAGTTGTGGCCCAGATGTCGTGCCTCGCGCAGAGAGAGCTCCAACGCCTTCTTGGCGCGGGGTGTGAACGCGAGCCGGCCGCCGTGGCCGAACTCCCACCCGCAGCTCCGCCGCCGCCCACCAGGTCGGACCGGCCGGTCAAGCGCGCCGGGACCGAAGGTCTCCTCCACGCGTTCGCGCACCTCCTCCAGGTCGATCCCGAGCGCCGAAAGCGCCTCGGCGTCTCGATCCGAGAGCGGCCCCCGCCCGATCT
>JBKPKU010000210.1:0-12909 GCA_046731295.1 Actinomycetota bacterium | reverse complement strand
TCGAGGCCGACGAGCTCCCCCTGGTGGTCGACGAGGTTCCGGTACTGGCTCTGGTGGCGGCCCACGCTCGGAGCCAAACGTGGTTCGTGGGCGGGTCCGAGCTGCGGGTCAAGGAGAGCGACCGACTCAGGGGCATCGAGGAATCGATCCGTGCCCTCGGCGGCGCGGCCGGCGTCGAGGGGGACGACCTGGTGGTCGGAGGCGAGGGGTTGCGCGGCGGCATGGTCGACGCGCAGGGGGACCACCGAATGGCGATGGCAACGGCCGTGAGCGCACTGGTGGCTCGGGGGCCGGTCGCGATCGAGGGCATCGAGGCCGCCGAGGTGTCCTTCCCCGGGTTCCTGCCCGCCCTGCGCGCGCTCGGCGCGACGATCGAGGGATGACGCCGATGCCGCGGGTGATCGCGATCGACGGCGCGGCGGGCTCGGGCAAGAGCACGCTCGCACGCGCCCTGGCCGTCGAGCTCGGCCTTCCGTACGTGAACACCGGCCTCATGTACCGGGCCGTCGCGCTCAAGGCGAACCGAGCCGGCATGGTCACCGACGACGCCCGGGCGCTCGCGAACCTGGCCGTCGAGACGAGGTTCGAGCTCGACTCCAGCGTTCACCCGCCCGAGCTCACGATCGACGGTGAGCCCCCGGCCGCCGGGCTCTCCACCCCCGAGGTCGAGTCGAGCGTCTCCGCCGTTGCCCGTCACCCGGAGGTTCGGGCGGTCCTGCGCGAGGTGCAGCGGCGCCTCGCGGCCGGCGGCGGCGTGATCGAGGGCCGGGACATCGGGACGGTCGTGGCGCCGCGGGCGAGCCTGAAGCTCTTCCTCCAGGCCCACCCCGACGAGCGCGCCGGCCGGCGGGCGCTCGAGCGCGACGACGATCGCGGTCGCACCGCCGAGGCGCTCGGCACGCGCGACGAGCTGGACGCGCTGACGAACCCCCTCGTCCCGGCTCCCGACGCCGTGGTCCTGGACACGACCGGCCTCGAGGCCAGGGACGTGCTCGATCGGGCCCTCGCCCTTGCTCGCGAACGCGGGATCGGCCCGTGAGCGTGCCCGCGGTCGCCGTCGTGGGTCGCCAGAACGTCGGCAAGTCGACGCTCGTCAACCGGCTCTTCGGAGGGCGGGAGGCGATCTCGCACGAGATGCCGGGCGTGACCCGTGACCGCGTGGAGCTCGAAGCCTCATGGAGAGGACGAGCCTTCCGTCTGGTCGACACCGGAGGGTTCGCCCAGAGCGCGCGCGGGATCGAGGCCCTGGTCTCGGAGCAGGCGGAGCGGGCCGCCCGCGCTGCCGACGTCGTCCTGCTCGTGGTCGATGCGCAGACCGGGCCGGTGGAGGAGGATTCGACGCTCGCCCGGCGGCTCCGGCGCGCCGAGGTGCCGGTGCTCGTGGTCGTGAACAAGGTGGACTCCGAGCGCGAGGAGGCCGACGTGCCGGCGTTCCACCGGCTGGGGCTGGGGGACCCGGTCCCGGTCTCGGCCCTGCACGGACGGGGCTCGGGCGACCTCCTCGACCGGCTGGTCGCGGTCCTGCCCGAGGACGACGAGGAGCACGACGAGGACCTCGAGGAGCCGCGGTTCGCGATCGTCGGGCGCCCGAACGTGGGCAAGTCGAGCCTGTTCAACCGGCTGGTCGGGGAGGAGCGTTCGGTCGTGTTCGAGGAGGCGGGCACCACGCGGGACGCCGTGGACGCGCTCGTCGAGTGGGACGGGCGACCGGTGCGCTTCGTCGACACCGCAGGGTTTCGACGTCCGGCCAAGGTGCAGGGCGTCGAGTACTACAGCTTCCTGCGCGCCGAACGCGCGATCGAGCGCGCGCACGTCGCCCTCCTGATGCTCGACGCGTCCGAGGGCTTCGCCGGCGAGGACAAGCGGATCGCGGCCCGCGTGATGGAGTTCGGCCGCGGGCTGGTCGTCGTCGCGAACAAGTGGGACCTGGTCGAGGAGCGCGACCGAACCTTCAAGGAACTCACCGAACTGCTGGCGCCCTACGCACGGGCGCCGGTCCTTCGGACCTCGGCCGTCACGGGCACGGGGGTCCTGCGTCTCCCGCCCATGTTGTCCGCCGTGCGGGAGCGCTGGGGCCGACGGGCCCCCACCGCCCAGGTCAACGAGGTGATCGCGAACGCCCAGGCCGAGCGGCAGGCACCGGGGGGCGCCCGGTACCGGTACGCGACGCAGGTCACGGCCGCGCCGCCGCGGTTCGTCCTGTTCGGGGCCGAGCCTGCCGACGCGTCCTATCAGCGGTTCCTCGAGGGTCGCCTGAGGCGGGCGCTCGATCTCGACGGCGTTCCGATCCGCCTGCGCTTCCGCAAGGCCCGGCGTCGTGGCCAGGGCGGCGGGCGGCACCGGTAGAATCGTTTGTCACGGGCCGTGGCGCAGCTTGGTTAGCGCGTCTGACTGGGGGTCAGAAGGTCGCCGGTTCAAATCCGGCCGGCCCGACCGGGGTGGTAGGTTCGCCGCACATGGGCCAGCCGGCCGATACCGACCGCATCCTCACGATCCCGAACGTCATCTCGTTCCTGCGGATCGCCCTGATTCCCCTCCTCGTCGCCCTGATCGTCGACCCCCACACGACGTTCGCCGGGCTGGTGCTGTTCGTCCTCGTGGTCGCGACCGACTGGGTGGACGGGGCGATCGCGCGAGCGACGGGACAGGTGTCCGAGCTCGGCAAGGTGCTCGACCCGGTGGCCGATCGCCTCGCGATCGCGGCCGGACTGATCGCGCTCGTCGTACGAGACGTGTTCCCGCTTTGGGCCGCGCTGCTCATCCTCGTGCGCGACCTCGCGATCTTGGTGGCCGGGATCGTCCTCCTCGTCAAGCGCCGCGCGCGCATCGAGGTCCGCTACATCGGCAAGGTCGCCACGTTCTCCCTGATGACATCGATCGGCTGCATCGCCTGGGGCAACCTGGGCTACGTCCTCTCGGAGGCCGCCCTGGCGTGTGGCTGGGCGTTCTTCGCGGCGGGCATCGTCGAGTACTACGTCGCGACGCTCCTGTACGTCGGGGACCTACGACGGGCGTGGCGAGTTCCGCAGGATCGTGCGTCGGATCGGACGGCCTGACGCGCGCTCGGGCACGCGGGCCAAGTGCTACGTTCCAGCCTGCAACGCCGGCCGGGCGATGGGGGAGAAGGTCATGGACTTCCCGGAAGACCTGCGGTACACCAAGGAGCACGAGTGGGCGCGCGACGAGGGAGATGGTCGCGTGCGGGTCGGCATCACCGACTTCGCGCAGGACGCCCTCGGTGACGTCGTGCACGTGGATGTGCCGGCGGAGGGTACGCCCCTGACGGCCGACCAGCCGTTCAGTGAGGTCGAGTCGACCAAGTCGGTCTCCGACGTGTATGCGCCCGTCACGGGCTCCGTGATCGAAGGCAACCCGCTCCTGGAAGAGCGGCCCGAGCTGATGAACGAGCAGCCCTACGGCGACGGCTGGCTCGTCGTCGTCGAGGCCTCGGATCCCTCGGCACTCGAGGCCCTGATGGACGCCGCGGCCTACCGCTCGTTCGTCGAGCAGCAGGGCGACTGACCACGACGTCGAGCACCCGCGAGCGCCACCTGCGGCCCGAACGAAGGGTCCGGAGGCGCCCGACCGTGAGACCGGCGCGGCGATCCCAGGCTCAGCTCGGGCCGCGGCCGGCCCACCGCGGGCTCCAGGTCGAGGTCGAGCCTGGCCGAACCCTGTGATGCGCCGGTGGTGAAGGCTTCGGTCCACCACGGGTCGAGCCGCGTTCGACTTCCGCCGCAAGCTCATCGGGACCACCCTCCTTCAAGTCTTGATGTCGACCTGTCCGTCGGTTGACCCTTCCCGAACGGAACGGTAGTTTCGAGCGGGTCTCGAGGTCGAGGGTGAGCGTTCCGGTCGCACCGTCGGGTCGAGATGACGGAAACGGAGGGTCGAACGTGTACTGCACCCGCTGTGGACATCCCAACAAGGACGAGGCGCGCTACTGCGCGAACTGTGGCGCTGTCCTGCAGGAGGAGACGACGCTCGGCATGAGCCCCGTCGAGCTGGAGATCGAGAGTACCGACGAGTTTCCGTTCCCGGAGGACGAGCTCAAGGCCGGTCAGGGTCTCCTGTTGGTCAAGCACGGCCCCAACGCCGGGTCGACCTTCATGATCGAGGCCGACGTCACCACCACGGGCCGCAACCCCGAGAGCGATGTGTTCCTCGACGACATCAGCGTGAGCCGCAAGCACGCCGAGATCCGCAGGCAGCCCGACGGCTTCTACATCCACGACCTCGGGAGCATGAACGGCACGTACGTGAACCGGGAACGCGTGGAGTCCACCAAGCTCGCCGGTCACGATGAGGTGCAGATCGGCAGGTTCCGACTCGTGTTCTTCGTGGGGGAGTGAGGGACGTGGCCACGCGCAACTACCAGTCGATCGGCGAGGTCCTGGTTTCCGTCAAGACGGAGTTCCCCGACATCACGATCAGCAAGATCCGCTTCCTCGAGTCCGAGGGCCTGATCGATCCCGAGCGCACGCCGTCCGGTTACCGCAAGTTCTACGAGAAGGACGTGGACCGGCTACGCGCGATCCTTCGGATGCAGCGCGACGAGTACCTGCCGCTCAAGGTGATCAAGGACCGGCTGCTCGAGCACGACTCGCTCGACGGCCAGGCCGTTGACGCGTCCGTCCAGCCGGAGGAGGGCGAGCCCGACGAGGAACTCGCCGAGGCGCCCACCGGCCTGCAGATGTCGATCGAGGAGATGAGCGCCGCGACCGGCGTGGATCGCGAGCGCATCCGCGAGCTGCAATCGTTCGGGCTCGTGAACGATCACGGCCCCGAGGGAGCGAAGTACTACGACGGCGACGACTACATCGTGCTCTCGATCGTCAAGGACTTCTTTCGGTTCGGGGTCGAGCCGCGCCACCTCACGATGTACAAGCACTTCGAGGAGCGTGAGGCGGCGTTCTTCGAGACGATCGTCATGCCGCAGCTGCGCCAACGGAACCCGGAGGCCCGCCGCAACGCGAGCATCTCGCTCACCGAGCTCGCGAAGGCCTCGCGCAAGCTGAAGCAGGCGCTGCTCCGCACGAACCTCCGTCAGCACCTGACGTGAGCCGCCGGCCGGCCCGGCGCGTCGCGCTCGGCGCTCTCGTCCCGACCGTCGTCCTGTTCGTCGGCGTGGCCGGCGCGCAGACGCCGCCACCGTCTCCGCCGCCTCCGACGCCCGTCGTGGTGCCAGGCGGCGGGACGTCGCCGTCTCCGTTCCCGTCGACGTTGCGAACGCCCGCACCCTCCGCCCAGCTGCCCGAGATCCGGGCGGAGGCCGCCGTCCTCGCCGACCTGGACACCGGGCAGGTGCTGTTCGCCCGCAAGCCGAACGAGCGCCGGCCCATCGCGAGCCTCACCAAGATCATGACCGCCCTGCTGGTGGGCGAGCGCACGGAGCCAACCGACGTGGTCACGGTCAGCGCCGACGCCGCGAGCGGTCGCCTGGCGGGGATCTCGGGCCTCGGCCTGGTCACCGGAGAGCACATCCGCGTGAACGAGCTGCTATATGCCTTGCTGCTGCAGTCGGCCAACGACGCGGCCGTGGCGCTTGCCGAACATGTCTCCGGGTCGGTCGACGCGTTCGTGGACAACATGAACGCACGAGCGAGGCGCCTGGGGCTTTCGCGCACGATGTTCACCTCCCCGAACGGTCTGGACGACGATGGGTACTCCTCTGCCGGCGATCTGGTTCGGCTGACGCGCGCCGCTTACCGCGGCCGCGGGTTCGCGAGCATCGTCGCTACGCGCTTCCACACGGTGACCTCGCTCGACGAGCCAAGGCGGATCGTGCAGAACCGCAACGTCCTGCTCTGGCTGTATCCCGGCGCGATCGGGGTGAAGACCGGGTTCACGAGCGCGGCCGGGTTCTGCGTGGTCGCCACGGCCGAGCGAGAGGACATGCGGCTGATCGCGGTGGTGCTCGGCGAGCCCTCCGAGCCCTTCTCGGACGCGGCGGCGCTGCTGAACTACGGGTTCGCGGCGTTCGACCGGCGCACGCTCGTCGAGCAGGGCGAGCGGCTGGGCGTGGTCGAGATCGGCGGTCGCGAGATCCCGCTGACCGCCGGCGGATCGCTCCGCCGCCTCGTGCCGGCCGACCGGCCGATCCAGCGGACGGTGGTGCTCGGCGAGCACGTGGCGTACCCGCCGGCCGTGGGTTCGCGGATCGGCATCCTGCGCCTGTCGGCCGGCGGCGGCGTGCTGGGCGAGGTGCCCGCGCTCGTGGCCGACGTGCCGCCCCCGCCGCCGCCGCCGTCCGGTCCCTGGTGGGCGCGGGCCATCGGGGCGGTGGTCGACGCCGGGGCCGCTGTGCTGAACGCCGTCGTGGTCTAGCCGCGTATCGCTGCTACCATCGGCGATGGTGTCGGACGTCGTCAGCGTCCAGTTCGGGCGCGAGGACATCCGCCGTCGGATCGAGGAGCTTGGCCGCACCATCACCGGGGACTATGAGGGGCGCGCGCCCGTCTTGATCTCGGTCCTGAAGGGCGGCTCGGTGTTCCTCGCAGACCTGATCCGCGAGATCGCGCTCCCGGTCGCGATCGACTACATGTCCATCTCCCGCTATGGTGGCGTGCCCGAGTCCCGCGGCCGCGTCCGTATCGTCAAGGATCTCGACCAGGACGTCGGTGGTCGCGACGTGATCGTGGTGGAGGACATCGTGGACACGGGGCTCACGCTCTCGTACCTGATCTCGGTGCTCGAGTCGCGCGAGCCGGCGACTGTGGAGGTCTGCGCGCTCTTGGACAAGAGCGTGCGCAGGATCGTCCCGCTCGAGATCCGCTATCGCGGGTTCGACTGCCCGGATCTGTTCGTCGTGGGGTACGGCCTGGACTACGAGGAGCGGTTCCGAAACGTTCCGGACATCTTGGCCGTGCACGACCTCGACGCGCTCCGCGAGGACCCGGATCAGCTGCTCCCGTACCTGCCGCAGGCCGATCGCGTTCCCTCGGAGGGGTAGCCGGGGACTAGGTTGCCGCACCACAGAACGCGGTGTACGGTCGCAAGGGTCCATGATCGAGATGACGGTGGCCGGCGTACGGATCGAGTTCCCGTCGAACTCGCCCATCGTGCTGCTCCGGGAGGCGGAGGGGGAGCGGTTCCTCCCGATCTGGATCGGCCAGTCCGAGGCGCAGGCGATCGCGATCGGTCAGCAGGGGCTCGTGACGCCGCGCCCGATGACGCACGACCTGCTCAAGAACATCCTCGAAGAGATGGCCGTGCAGGTCACCAGCATCACGATCACCGAGCTGCGGGACGGCGTGTTTCATGCCGTGATTGGTCTGCAGCGCAACGGTTCCAGCTTCGAGATCTCGTCTCGCCCGTCGGACGCTATCGCGCTGGCCGTCCGGCTCGGCTGCAAGATCTTCGCCGACGAGGAAGTCCTCGAAGAGGCGTCGATCCTCATCCCCGCCGATGGCGAGGAGGAGGAGAAGCAGCTGCAGGAGTTCCGGGAGTTCCTGGAGAACGTGACGCCCGAGGACTTCGAGTAGCGCGAACCCGGATCCGACGCTCTCGCCTCCGTCAGCCGTAGAACAGCTCGGTTCCCCAGAACCAGCCTCGTCCGCACGCGTTACGGGCATAGTCCTTCTTCACGCCGACCCCGATCCATCGAAGATCGGGATTCAGGATGATCTCCCGATGCGCGGCGTGATGCATGAACGCGCGATGGAGGCCGCGTAGCGTCCCGGCGCAGCCGACGACGCTCGCCGCGATCGAACTCCACGGCTCGCCCGACATGAGTTGGGACAGGTTGGTTGGATCGTAGATCGCGTTCCGGTCGATCATCTGATTCGTATGTCGCATGGCTTGCCTCGACAACGACGCGTCGATCCTGAGCGTGTGCAGGCCACGGTTCTCGCGGGTCGCGTTGACCATCCGCAGGACTCGTGCTCGATAGCCGGCCACGGCCTCCGGGGCCAACACGGTCCACAGCACCATCGTCGCGAAGACGAAGAGCGTCAGGACCGTGGCGAAGCGACGGCGTTCCTTCGGAAACCACATCCGCGTCCCCCCTCGCCGGTGTCACGGAATGGCGCACGCTAACGCCTCGCCAGGCGTCCGTCATGTCCCCGGGTCAACCTAGGTCTAAACCGGGAGCGACGTGGGATTTCTGGACTACGAGCAGGGATGGGGGTCGTCCGGCCTACGGCAGGAAGCGGGGGATGACGGGGTGATTGACATCACTGGGAGCCGGGCCTAGGCTGCCGACGCCCGCGTAATTACGGAGTTGTGATGGCCGAGCAGGGGTATCGCGTCCCCGAGGTGTGCAACATCGTGGGGATCACGTACCGTCAATTGGACTACTGGGCCCGAACGGGGCTGGTCAAGCCCTCCGTCAAGGACGCCCGCGGCTCGGGGTCGCAGCGCCTGTACTCCTTCCAGGACCTGGCGATGCTCCGGCTGATCAAGCGGATGCTCGACAGCGGGGTGAACCTCCAGCAGGTCCGCAAGGCGATGAAGACGCTCAAGGGCCTGGACGAGCCCGCCCTGGGCACCACCCTGGTCTCCGACGGCCACCGTATCTATCAGGTGGACTCCCCCGAGGCCGTCGTCGACCTGCTGGCGAGCGGGCAGGGGGTCTTCGCGATCGCCGTCGATAGGGTATGGACAGAACTCGAGGGGACTCTGGCCAAGAGCGCCGGGAGGAAGACCCGCGGCGCTCGCGCGGCCGGAGGCGCGTGAGCCGGGCCGCCGAGGCCGAGATCCCGGCCCTCAAGAGCGATGCCGTGGCGTTCGCGCACGCCAGCGAACGTCAATTCGCGCAGCTGCTGGACTTCTATCAGATCGACTGGGAGTACGAGCCCACATCGTTCGATCTGGAGTGGGACCGCGACGGCAACGTCGTACAGCGGTTCACCCCGGACTTCTACCTTCCACAGTACGACCTGTACATCGAGATCACGACGCTGAACCAGCGGCTGGTCACCAAGAAGAACCGGAAGGTCCGCCGTCTGCGCGAGCTCTATCCGGGTACCAACTGCAAGATCTTCTACCAGCGCGACTACCTGTCTCTCGTGGACAAGTACGGGCTCGAGGACGTCTCCGGCTGAGCCCGCCGGGTGGGCCGGGACCGACCCAGCGGGGCCGGAGTTCCGGCTAGACTGGGCGTTCGGCATGAGGTTCGCGCCGCACACGGACGACGACGTAGCCCACATGCTCCGGGCCATCGGCCTGTCGAGCGTCGACCAACTGTTCGAGCAGATCCCCGAGGCCGTCCGTCTCGACCGGCCCCTCGACCTTCCCGACGGCGTCTCCGAGATGGAGATGCTGGCGGTCATGAAGGCCCTCGCCAGCCGCAACCGTAGCGCCGAGGACCTGGTCTGCTTCGCCGGCGCCGGGGCCTACGATCACTTCGTCCCGTCGGTCGTCTGGGCGCTCGCCGGGCGGTCCGAGTTCTACACCTCGTACACGCCGTACCAGCCGGAGCTCTCACAGGGCGTGCTCCAGGCGCTGTTCGAGTACCAGTCGATGATCTGCGAGCTGACCGGGCTCGAGGTCTCGAACGCCTCCCTCTACGACGGCGCGACGGCGCTCGCCGAGGCGGTGAACCTCGCGCGATCGTCGCCGGGTCGCGGGCGCGTGCTGGTGAGCTCGTCCGTCGACTCCCGGTACGTCGATACGCTGCGGACCTACGGCAGGGGGGCGGGATACGAGCCCGAGCTGTTCGACACGGTTGGCGGGCGCGGCGGTGATCCACGGGTGGGCGACGACGTGGCGTGCGTGATCGTCCAACACCCGAACGCCTACGGCCTGCTCGAGCCCGCCCGGGAGCTGTTCGGCGCCGCGCATGCGGGAGGCGCGAGGGCGATCCAGGTCTTCGACCCGCTCTCGCTCGGCGTGCTCGCGCCGCCGGGGGACCTGCGGGCCGACATCGCCGTGGCCGAGGGGCAGGTGCTCGGCAATCACCTGAACCACGGCGGGCCGTACCTCGGCGTGATCGCCACTCGGCTCGACGACGTTCGACGGCTCCCGGGTCGGATCGTGGGGGAGACCGTCGACGTCGACGATCGGATCGGGTACGTCCTGACGCTGCAGGCTCGGGAGCAGCACATCCGCCGGGAGAAGGCCACCTCCAACATCTGCACCAACCAGACCCTGATGGCGATCGCGGCGACCGTGTACCTCGGCTGGCTCGGGCCGCAAGGTCTGGAGGAGCTCGGCCGCCAGTGTGCGTCCAAGGCGGCGTACGCCGCCCAGCGCCTCACCGAGGTGCCGGGCGTGGAGCCGCTGTTCGGCGCCGCGCCGTTCTTCAAGGAGTTCCCGCTCCGGCTGCCGAGGCCGGCGGAGGAGGTTCGCGACGCTCTGATGGAGCGTGGGTATCTCGCGGGCGTCCCGCTCCCGGACGCGGCCGGCCACGCGCTCCTGGTCGCGGTCACCGAACGCAGGACCCGCGAGCAGATCGACGGCCTCGCGATGGCGCTCAAGGAGGTGCTCGCGTGAGGGAGGAGCCATTCGCTCCCGCTGCAGCCGCGCCCCCGCGCGTCGGCGCACCGGTCCGGGTGCAGGGGCCGAGGGAACGTCACGGCACCCTCAAGGACCTGTCCAGGCACGGGCGCCGGGCGTTCAGCCTGCCCGAGCTCGACGTGCCCGAGAGCGCCCCGCCCGCCGACCAGGTGCGGCAGGGGCGGGCGGGGCTCCCCGAGGTCGCCGAGCGCGACCTCGTGAGCCACTTCACACGCCTGTCGCAGCTGAACTACGGCGTGGACACGGGCTTCTACCCGCTCGGGTCGTGCTCGATGAAATACAACCCGAAGATCGCGGAGAACGTGGCGCAGCTGCCGGGGTTCCAGCGCGCGCACCCCCAACAGCCCGACCACTCCGTGCAGGGCTCGCTCGAGTTGATGTGGCGGCTCGAGCGCGCCCTGTGCGAGATCACGGGGATGTCACGAGCGACCCTGCAGCCGCCGGCCGGCGCGTGCGGCGAGCTCACCGGCCTGCTGATCATGCGCGCACACCATGACCGGCAAGGTCGCCAGCGCAAGCGGGTGGCGATCCCCGACTCCTCCCACGGGACCAACCCGGCGAGCGTTCGGCTGGCCGGCTACGAGGCGCTCAAGATCCCCAGCGACGCGCGCGGCCTGATCGACGTCTCGGCGCTCGAGAAGCTGATCGACGAGGACGTGGCCGGGCTGATGCTCACCAACCCGAACACGCTCGGCCTGTTCGAGGAGGAGATCGAACGCGTGACCGCGGCCGTGCACGAGATCGGCGGGCTCGTCTATTACGACGGCGCGAACCTGAACGCGATCCTCGGCCGCTGCCGACCCGGCGACATGGGGTTCGACATCGTGCACATCAACACGCACAAGACGTTCGCGACGCCGCACGGTGGGGGAGGGCCCGGGGCGGGTCCGGTCGGCGTGACGGAGCGCCTGGTGCCGTACCTGCCGGTTCCCAGGATCGAGCGGCGGGAGGACGGTTCGTTCGTCCTGGAACGCGAGGCACCGAACTCGATCGGCCGCATGCATGGGTTCCTCGGCAACTTCGGCGTGCTGGTGCGGGCGTACGCATACGTGTTCCTGCACGGCGGCGACGGCCTACGCGACGTGGCCGAACGGGCGGTGCTCAACGCGAACTACCTGGCCGACCGCCTGAAGGACGCCTTCCCGCTCGCGTACCCGGACGGTCGGCCGATGCACGAGTTCGTGGCCACGGCGGTGCCCCTCAAGGAGGAGACGGGCATCCGCGCGATGGACGTGGCCAAGCGGGTCATCGATCTTGGGTATCACCCCTCCACGGTGTACTTCCCGCTGGTGGTCGAGGAGGCCCTCATGGTGGAGCCCACCGAGACCGAGACCATGGAGTCCCTGGACGCCTTCGCGGACGCCATGCTGCAGGCGCATCAGGATGCCCACAAGGACCCCGAGCTGTTGCACGAGGCGCCGGTCACCACGCCCGTTCGCCGCCTCCACGAGGCCCGGGCGGCCCGGCACCTCATCCTGCGCTGGTAGGGAGCCACCTCCGGGAGCCGAGAACCGCCTGGTCCCGTCTAGGTAGTCATCCCTGACTACTCGGCCCTCAAGTCGGCCGACGGACCGGCCGATACAGGCCCGGAAGATCACAACTGGGTCGGTCCCGAGAAGGGCAAACCGCCGGCGACGACGGGACGCAAAGCTCCGGGCCTCCTCGATGTCGGGAGGGAGGCGGCCGCGCTGCCGAAGGATCCGAGCCTCCGGGCTCGGTCCCCATACGGGACCCGTGAGTCGGGGGGTTCGACATGGCTGCGCGAAGCACCCGCCGGAGGCTCGGGCGCCTCCTCATCCTCGCTGTATCCGGACTCGTCCTGCTCGGAACCGTGGGCGGATCCGCCGTGGGGGAGGGGCGATTCGGCCCCCGACGTCACATGCTCGCCATGACCAACCATGACCGGGCCAACCACGATCGCAGCGCCCTGGGCTTCGCGGATCGCCTGGCCAGGTACGCCAAGTCCCACAGCCAGGCGATGGCGGATGCCGGATACATCTTCCACTCGTCGGGGGATCAGCTCCGCGCGGCCTTGGCCGGGTATCGGTGGCAGTTGGGGGGCGAGAACGTGGGTGTGGGTGGTTCGCTGGAGAGTCTCGAGGACGCCTTCATGGCGAGCACGGAACATCGGAAGAACATCCTTCGAAGGGTCTACGAGCACGCGGCCGTCGGCATCGTGCGCCAGGACGACCGGATCTGGATCACCGTGATTTTCTACGGCTGAACGAAGGGCTACGCCGAAAGGCCCCGGGCTGTGCCCGGGGCCTATGGCTATCTCCCTCCCGATCTAGAAGCGATTACTCGTCGCCGTCGTCCTCGTTCCGCCTGCGACGGCTGCCGGCCCACAGAAGGCCCGAACCGCCGGTCAGAAGCGTCAGGGCGACGACCCCAAGGGGCACGACGTCCTCGACACCCGTGAACGCAGTCCCGCCGGCCCGGACCGTCGTGGGG
>JBKPKU010000209.1:0-1289 GCA_046731295.1 Actinomycetota bacterium | reverse complement strand
GGCTCGGCCTGATCGTGGTCAAGCGCGACGGGACCAGCGAGCCGTACGACCGCGAGAAGATGCTCGCGGGGATCCGCAAGGCCCTGGTCAACCGCCCCGTGACCGAGGAGCAGGTCAAGGCCCTGGTCTCCAAGATCGAGGAGCGCCTGCGCCGAAAGGGCCCCCAGATCACCTCGCAGCAGGTGGGGCTCGAGGTCCTGTCGAACCTGCAGAAGCTCGACCAGGTCGCCTACGTGCGCTTCGCGAGCGTCTACAAGGACTTCCAGGAGATCGGCGACTTCGAGCGCGAGCTGGGCCTCCTGCTGCAGAAGAAGGAAACCAAGGCTCGCCCGCGGTGACCACAACATCTAGTGGATGTCGATACGCCCGACCACAAGATATCCTTGACGAAGGCTTGACTGTGTCGGCCCCCGGGTTCAGAATCACACGCCTGTAGTTCTCCACAGATCCTTCCACGGATTGGGAAAGGATCTTCTGGGGCCGACGTTCGGCCGACGAGGTAGGGAGGTGCCGGTGGCCAGCAAGCAGGGCGACGTGCAGGTGATCCGGGAGGGCCTGACGTTCAAGCGCTTCTTCACGCGCGAGGGCGTGCATCCGTTCGACGAGGTCGAGTGGGAACAGCGCGACGCGGTGATCCCCAACTACAAGGAGGGCGGCAACGCCTTCGAGCAGCGCGACGTGGAGTTCCCCACCACCTGGTCGCAGAACGCCACCAACATCGTCGCCCAGAAGTACTTCCGCGGGACCCTGGGCACGCCCGAGCGCGAGTCCAGCGTCCGGCAGCTCGTCGGCCGGGTCGTCGACACCGTTACCGGCTGGGGCCGCGACGGCGGCTACTTCGCCTCCGATCACGACGCGCAGGTCTTCTCCGAGGAGCTGTCGCACCTGCTGGTGACGCAGAAGGCGTCCTTCAACTCGCCGGTGTGGTTCAACCTCGGCGTGCCCGGCATGTCCGCGCAGGCGAGCGCCTGCTTCATCCTGGCCGTCGACGACCACATGTCCTCGATCCTGAACTGGTACGTCGAGGAGGGGACGATCTTCAAGGGTGGATCGGGCTCGGGCATCAACCTGTCCACGCTGCGGTCGTCCAAGGAGCGGGTCAACGGCGGCGGGACGGCCAGCGGCCCTGTCTCGTTCATGCGCGGCGCCGACGCCTCCGCCGGCACGATCAAGTCCGGCGGCAAGACGCGGCGCGCCGCCAAGATGGTCATCCTCAACGCCGACCACCCGGACGTGCGCGACTTCATCTGGTGCAAGGCGCACGAGGAGCAGAAGGCGCGGGCGCTGCG
>JBKPKU010000208.1:0-19208 GCA_046731295.1 Actinomycetota bacterium | reverse complement strand
CCACCTGGCCACAACTTCGGCCTCCTCGGTTCGCCGGGCGGGCCGTCTTGCGCAGGTAGATCGCTTGCCCCGGCCCGAACCGGACGAAAGGGACGAAAGGGACGAAAGCTGTCGAGCGCGTTCGTGCAGGTTGAAGCCACGTACGGCCTCGGCCGCGAACGAAGTTCGACTTCGTGAGGCGGAAGCCCGGGCCAGCACAAGCGGCTGAACGAGCCAGGTCGTCCTGCACGGCAAAAATGGCGAACGGCTCCGTCGCCGAACTGGCCAGAGACGCGAGACGGCGATGCCCACGGCATCAGGGGCCGACCGCGCGGTAGAGATCGACCCCCCGTGCCGCCTTCCCGCAAGGACCTGTTTCTCGCGGGGACATCATCACCGTCTGGGCGCCCGCAAACGGGACCTCGGCGATGAGCTCCGCCCGGAGACAGGAGCGGACGCCGTCGCCGTAGGATGCGCCGCTGCCACGGGCGTCTGGTCGCGAGAGTGATCGGCTCCGCCCTCGGCCGCGCCGCCCTACCGACGGCTAGCATCCTTACGTGGCTCACACCTTTTCCGCTGAGGAGATCGCGGCTGAAGCCGGGGTCTCGCCGGATCGGCTTGATTGGTTGGTTTCCATCGGCATCGTCCGGCCGCAGGGACCTAACGCCTTCCGGTACGGAGACATCTTTCGTGCGAAGCTCTTGTCCGCACTCCTCGACGCGGGCCTGTCCGAAGCCGTCCTCGAGCGGGCCGCCGCGGAGGGGTGGCTCAACCTCGATCACGTGGACGGCTATATGCCGATCGAACCCGGTCCCCGCTCGGATCGGACGTTCGCAGACTTCGCGGCGTCGACACATCGAGCGTCGATCGTGCCAGCGATCTACGAGATGTTGGGACTTCCGCGTCCCGATCCAAACTCGCCAATCCACGTCGAGGAGGAGTCGATGCTGCAGCGGCTCCTCGAGGGGTGGTGTCTTGCCCAGGGTGAAGACACGGTTCTCCGGGCTGCAAGGCTCTTCGGTGAAGGCACGCGGCTCGCGATGATCGGATGGGTCGAGCTCCTCGCCGAGCAGATCGGACGGCCCGCCCAGGAGCGGTTCGTGCGGGGCGAGATCGACCGTTTCCCGCCGGAGATCATGCTCGCCGTCGGGACTCTCATCGGCCTGGCTCCCGAGATGTTCGCCTGGCTCAGCCAGCGGTACGTGGAACAGGAGTTCACCGGCAACATCGTCGACGGCATCGAGGTGTTCATGGCAGCGCGGGACCTGGCGCCGATGCCGAAGGTGGCGGCGCCGCCGGCCGTCGTATTCGTCGACCTGTCGGGGTTCACCAAGCTCACGGAGGAGCGAGGCGACGAGGTAGCCGTTCAAATGGCGACGGGGCTCCAACGAGACGCCGAAGCGGTCGCCAGACGACGTGGCGGCCGCCTCGTCAAACTCTTGGGCGACGGGGCGCTCCTGCGATTCTCCGAGGCGAAAGCCAGCGTCCAGGCGGCGCTCGACCTGGTTGAGGCGCTGGACCCACGCGGATCGCTCGCCGCTCATGCTGGAATCCACACGGGTCCCGTCGTGGAGCGAGACCTCGACGTCTTCGGCGGAACGGTCAACCTCGCCTCCCGCATCGCCTCGGTTGCTGCAAGAGGCGAGGTGTTGACGAGTCGCGCCGTCGCGAACGCGGTCGACGAGCCGTCGTTGCGTTTCGAGCGCGTCGATGAACGGCGGCTCAAGGGGATCAGCGAACCCGTGACGCTCTACCGCGCGACCCGCAACGCTCGCTGAACCACGGCGCGGTTCCGGGCCCATCGCGCTCGTGCCGAAGGCGAGCACCGGAGTTCGTCGCGGGTGATGGCGACGCACCTCGTACGAGGGCATCGCCCGATCCGGCTTAGGGATGTCGAATCGCGGACATCTTCGCCGTTCCGTATTTCGATCCCGATTTCATCACGACGCCGGCTGTGTTTCGGAGGAGGCGTAGGGCCTCTTCCGACCGGACCTCGTCGAAGAACACCGCGTCCACCCGCTGCACGATGTCGATCGCGCGCGGGGCGAGTCTCGCCCCCCAAGTCACACGCCCGGTCCTCCGACCTACCTCCACGATGCAGGTGTTCTCGCTGAGGCGCTTGGTCGCGCTTACCCGGCGTGCGCCGCCCGACACGCGCGGCGACGTTCGTTGAGGAGACGATGGACGGCGACCCATCCGTGATCCGGTCATCGGGATGAGCTCGCGTGGCCTGCTCGATGGGTGCCTGGACGCGGCTGACGCGAACCTGACGGCGAGCACCGCGAGGACCTGACTAATCCGATCGCAACATCTCCACCTGCGACAGTGGAAGATGAGAGTGAGCGACGACATCAGCGCCTCCCGAGCGGCTTCGAGCGCAGCCCTTGACTGCTCGCAAGCGAATCGCGGGCCCCCACTTGTGGTTCTACACAGCCGTTAAGAGAAGGGGGAAGAATGGGTCGGACACATGAACGGATGGATGTGGTGACGATGGGCGCCATGGTGGCGCTCCGGCGACCATCGCGTTCGGTGTTTGGGCGGTCCCGACGGTTCACGGAACGCCCGGGGGAACGATCGGAAGATCCTTGTGAAGCGCTCCGCATGATGCGAGATCGACGCCGAGGAGTTCGAGCGTCGGCGCTGCATGCTTGGTGACTTAAGTGGCGGTCGATCTCGGAATCCGCCGGCCACTGGGCCGCGAGTTGAGCGGGCAGCCCGTCGCACGGAGCCCGAGACATGGGGATCTGGGCGAGGAGGGGGTTACCCCTCGCCGGCCAGGATCTCCTCGGCTCGATGGCAAGCAACCGTTCGGCCATCGACCGCTCGCAACTCCGGCACCTCGGTTCGGCAGCGCTCGATGGCGTACGGGCACCGCGGGTTGAAGGGACATCCCGGCGGAGGGTTGGCCGGATCGGGCACCGTTCCGGGCAACACGATCCTCGATCGTCTCGCCGCCAGGTCGATCTCCGGCACCGCCGACCGAAGCGCGAGCGTGTACGGGTGCGCCGGCCTCGCGAGGATCTTCTCGGTCGGGCCCTGCTCGACGATCCTCCCGAGGTACAGCACTGCTGTTTCCTCGCAGAGCTGTTCGACCACCGCGAGGTTGTGCGAGATCAGCACGTACGCGAGCCCGCGCTCGCGCCGCAGCTTGGCGATGAGCTCGAGGATCCGTGCCTGCACCGTGACATCGAGCGCGCTCGTCGGCTCGTCGAGCACCAGGACCCTCGGCTCGACCGACAGCGCCCGCGCGATCGCCACGCGCTGGCGCTGGCCCCCCGAGAGCTGATGCGGGTAGCGCCCAGCCATCTCCGGCTCGAGCCCAACCTCGGTGAGCAGCTCGCCGATCCGCCTTCGGACGTCAGCCCGGGGAACGACGGCGTGCGCACGCAGGGGCTCGGCGATCGTCGAGCCGATCTTGGCGCGTGGGTCGAGCGACGTCGTCGGGTCCTGGAAGACGATCTGCACCTCCCGCCGGTACGCGCGAACCCCGCGCCCGTTGGATCCCGCGACATCCAGCCCGTCCAGACGGATCGCGCCCGAGCTCGGCCGGAGCAGCCGCAGCAGGGCGCGCGCGATCGTCGTCTTGCCGGAGCCGCTCTCGCCGACGAGCCCGAGCCCGAACGGGCCGGCCGGCACGCGGAACGAGACGCCGTCGACCGCTCGCACCGGGCCGAACTCGACCACGAGGTCCTCGACCTCGAGCAGCGGCGCTCCGACCGCGGTCACCGCGCTCAGGCGGTCCTCGCCCCGATCTTCGGCACCGCCGCCACCAGGTGCCTCGTGTACTCGTCCCGGGGCTCGCCGAGCACGCCCGCCGTCTCGCCCTCCTCGACGATCCGGCCGAGCTGCATCACAGCGACGCGATCGCAGAGCTCGGCGATCACGGCGAGGTCGTGGCTGATGAACAGCACGCTCATCCCGCGGTCCTCGCGCACGCGGCGGAGGAGATCGAGGATCTCGGCCTGGACGGTGACGTCGAGAGCGCTCGTGGGCTCGTCGGCGATCAGGACATCCGAGCGCATCGCGAGCGCGAGCGCGATCGCGATCCGCTGCGCCTGACCGCCCGAGAGCTCGTGCGGGTAGCGGCGGAGCAGATCCGGTGACAGGAGTACCTTGCGGAACGAGCTCACCGTGCGGTCGGACGCATCGCGCCTGTCGACGCCGTGGAGCCGGAGCGTCCGCTCGAACAGCTCGCCCACACGCAGCAGCGGGTCGAGCGAGGACACCGGGCTCTGGAAGATCATCGCGATCCGGCTGCCGCGGATCTCGCGCAGCCGGCGCTCGGGCGCGCCGACGAGCTCCTCGCCGTCGAGCCGAACGCTGCCCCCGACCCGGGCGCCGACGGTCGACGCGAGCCCCAGCACCGCGAGCGCGGTCATCGACTTGCCCGAACCGCTCTCGCCGGCCAGGCCGAGGATCTCGCCGGCGCCGAGCTCGAGGCGCTCGAGGTCCACGACGGTTCCCCCACCGAACGCGATCCGCAGATCGGCGACGGAGAGCCGCTCGTCCGTCATCGGCTCAACACACGCCGCGGATCGAGCACGTCGCGGAGGCCATCGCCGAGCAGGTTGAAGGCGACCGCCGTCAGGAAGATCGCGGCGCCGGGGAAGGTGACGAGCCACCACTGCGTCGTGAAGTACGCCTGCCCCTGGCTCACCATCAGGCCCCAGTCGGGCGTGGGGTCCTGCGCGCCGAGGCCGAGGAACGAGAGCGCCGACGCCGTGAGGATCACGCCGCCGACGTCGAGCGAAACCTGCACGATGATCGGCGTGATCGAGTTCGGCAGCACGTGCCGCAGCAGGATCCGGCGGTGCGGGATGCCCGTCGCCCTCGCGCTCTCGACGAACGGCCGTCCCGTCACCGAGGCGGCCTGGCCGCGGATGATCCGCGTGTACCACGGCCACCACGTGACCGAGATCGCAATGACCGTGTTCGTGATCGAGGGCTCCATCACCGCGGCGAACGCGAGCGCGAGCAGCAGCGCGGGGAAGGCGAGGAAGACGTCGGTGACGCGCATGATCACCTCGTCGATCGCGCCACCGAAGTACCCCGCCGCGAGGCCCAGCGGCACGCCGATCAGGACCGAGATCGCGAGCACCAGTACCGCGATCACCGGTGAGATGCGCGCCCCGTACACGACGCGCGAGAACACGTCCCGCCCCACCTGATCCGTGCCGAAGTAGTGCTCGGCCGAGGGCGGCTCGAGCGTCTGGAGCGGATGCGTGGCGCTCCCCGCGTCCTTGGGGAACGGCGCGATGACCGGCGCGAGCGTCGCGACGAGGAAGATCCCGATGCACATGGCGGCGCCCACCGCCAGCAGTGGGTTCCGGCGGATCAGGCCGCGCTCGCGGGCCGGCGGGCCGGGCACCTCCTCGCGGGTCTCGACGTCCGGGTAACTCGGGACCCTGGCCATCAACTCACCCGGATCCGCGGATCGATGATCGCCTGGATAATGTCCACGGCCATGTTGCCGATCACGTAGACGATCGCGACGAACAGCGTGACGCCCAGGATCGCCGGCGTGTCGAGCGCGCCGATCGCGTCGGCCGCGTAGCTGCCGAGCCCAGGCCGGTTGAAGATCGCCTCGACCAGGAACGTGTTGACGAGCGCGTACGCGAACACGAGCGCCAGGAGCGCCACCACCGGGCTCCACGCGTGCCGCAGCGCGAACCGGCCGAACACGCTCCGCTCGCGGAATCCGAGCGCTCGGACCATCCGCACGTGGTCCTCGCCCACGGTGTCGAGCACCGAGGCGCGCACCATCCGCGTGATCACGCCGGCGGGGTAGGCTCCGATCACGATCGCCGGCAGGATGACGTGCTGGAGCGCACTCCACAGCACGACCCAGTTGCCGGTCAGCACCGCGTCCACGATCGGCATGTTCGTCACGCTCCGGAGCGGGCTCGTGTAGTCGAGGTCCGGGTTGTAGGTGCCGGCGACCGGCAGCAGGTGCAGCCACTGGAAGAACACGAGCTGCAGGACGATCGCCAGCCAGAACGACGGCATCGATACGCCTACCACCGCGATCAGGCGCGAGAACACATCCGGGGTCCTGCCCTTCCATCGCGCGGCGACCAGGCCGAGCGGGATGCCGACCACGAGCGCCAGCAGCGTGGCGAACGTCACGAGCTCGATCGAGGCCGGCGCCCGGTGCTCGATATCGTCGAGCACCGGCCGGCGGGTGCGGAGCGAGACGCCCCAGTCGCCGGTCGCGACGCCGCCGACGTACTCGGCGATCTGCTGTGGGAGCGGGCGGTCCAGGCCGAGCTCCTCTCGCGCCTTCTCGATCTGCTCGGGCCGCGCGCGCGGGCCGGCCCACGTCGAGGCGGGATCGCCCGGCACGACGCGGGCAACGACGAACGTGAGCACGACGACGCCGAGGACGACCAGCGCGGCGAGCGCCAGCCGGCGGACGACGAACCGCGTCACGCGGCGGGCGTCAGCTCGTAGCCGAAGACGACGTTCGGGTAGGCCGGGTTGTCGACGAAGCCGTCGACCTGGGAGAGCATCGCCCGCTGGTACACCTGCGTGTACAGCGGGATGGCCGGCTCGTCGTCGTACAGGGTCTGCTGCATGTCCCCGTACATCTGCGTCGCCTGGTCGCGGTCGGTCGCGGCGACGACAGATGCCCGGTCGATCTCTGAGTCGAGCTGCGGGTTCGAGTAGTACGCCAGGTTGAAGAAAGGGTCCTTCTCGGTGCGGAACAGGTTGTAGAACCAGGAGACCGGATCCGGGTAGTCCGGCCACCAGTAGAAGATGAAGATGTCCTGGCGCTCGGAGGGGTTCGCTGATTTCCCCTTGTCCCACTGCGTCTGCCACTGCAGGCCGCGGACGTCCACGTTCACGTTCAGGTCGGCAAGGTTCGACTTGATGAGCGTGGAGACGAGCTCCTCGTCTGCGTCACCCTTGAGGTAGGTGAGCTCGAGGTCGATCGGGTCGCCGCTGGGTCCGAACCCGGCCTGCTCGAGCTCGGAACGGGCCTCATTCACGTTCTGCTGGTACTCGAGCCCGTCGGTGTGACCCCACAGCCCCGGCGGGACCACGCCGGAGAGGGGGTCGGCCGCGCCTTGGAGCGCCGCGATGATGCCGTCGTAGTCGATCGCCTTCGTCACGGCGTCCCGCACTGCCGGGTTCGAGAGCGGGCCGTCGGAGGTGTTCAGCATCGCGAGCAGCGTCTGCCACGAGGGCGCGCTCTCGGTCTTGAAGCCGTCCTGCCCCTGGAACGACGCCCACAGCTGCGGGCTCATCCGCTGGACCATCGAGACCTCCCCCGCTCGCAGGAGCTGGGCGGCCGTGTTGGCCTCGGGCGTGACGCGGAAGACGTAGCGCTCGTAGTGGTCGCCGTCCCAGCCGCCCCAGTAGTCGGGGTAGGCCTCGAGGCGCAGCTCGATCTCGTCGCCCGGGTTGTACTCGGCGACCGTGTACGGGCCGGTGCCCGAGTCGTTGCCGTCGGCGAACCACTTGGCGAGGTCCTGCCCGCCGCTCGCGGTCGTGTCGTAGATGTACGCCGAGTAGGTGCCCGAGGAGACGAGGTCCAGCGGCGATGGGTACGACAGGTGGAACACGAGCGTGAGGTCGTCGGGCGTGTCGATCTTCTTCACGGCGCCCCAGATGTAGGCGGCGCCCTCGCCGAGCTTCATCGTCCGCTCGATCGCGGCCTTCGCAGCTTCCGCGGTCAGGGGGTTGCCGGTGTGAAAGGTCACGCCGTCACGCAGGTGGAACGTCCAGGTGAGGCCGTCCTTCGACGACTCCCACGATTCGGCCAGGAGCGGTTCGACCTCCTGCGTGTCGGCGTTGTACCGCGTGAGCGTCTCGTAGATGTTGTGGAGGGCGATGACCTCGTTCGAGTAGCCCGTCGCCGGGTCCCAGCCGATCATGACCTCGGAGTTGACCGAGTACGTGAAGGCGCTCGGACCCTGCTGGGCGCCGGTTTCGTTCGTCGCGCCGGGGCCCTCTTCGCCGGTGCAGGCCGCTGCGACGACGGCGAACGCGGCGACCACGACGAACAGTTTGAGCCGGAAAGTCCTCATCGTGATCCCTCCCGTTCCGGTTCGTCCGGCGTCAACCCCAGGCCAGCGGTCCGCCGGCTTTCACCCTTATACGTACTGCAGGATCGGTCAGGTATGCCAGGGGCACCTCCTCGATCTCGACCACCTCCGTGCCGTCGCGGGCGGCGCCGGCCGAGACCGCCCGCTCGATCGCCTCCTGGGAGGCCTCGGACACGGCGGCCTCACGCCCTCCGGCGCCGAGGTGGAACACGCGGTCGACCTCGCCGCTGACCGAGGCGATCGCGGCCCCGATCGCGTTCGCGACGTCCGAGTGGTCGGGGCGGAGGACCTCGCTCGTGCCCGGAAGCTCATCGGGCACGAGCGGGGCGCCGCCGCCGACCGCGACCAGCGGCACGGGCTCGCGCGACGTCTTCACGCGGTCGATCGCGTCGGCGAGGATCCGGTCCGAGCGGTCGAGCGCGGTGGCGAGGGTCGCCTCATGGCCGGCGAGCATCTCGCGATCGAACGGGAACCGGCCCGTCGCCGTTCCCGCGTCGGTGAGCGTCGGAGTCTGGCCGCCGAACACGAGCGCCTCCTCCGTGATCCTGTAGCCGACGCTCTCGGGACCGATCGCGTCCTCGGTCACGAGGGTGCCGCCGCCGAGGGCGATCGTGATGAGATCGGGCATCCGAAAGTTCGTCCGGATCCCGCCGATCTCGACGCCCACCGAGGACTCGCGCGGGAAGCCGCGAACCAGCACGCCGACGTCGGTCGAGGTGCCGCCGACGTCCACGACGAGCGCGTCCGAGCGGCCGGTGAGGTAGGCGGCGCCGCGGATGCTGTTCGCCGGCCCGCTGCCGATCGCCAGCACGGGGAAGCGGTTCGCGAACTCCAGGTCCATGAGCGTGCCGTCGTTCTGAGCGAAGTAGGTCGTCGGCTCCAGCCCGTGGCGCTCGAGGGCGCCGGCGATCGCGCCGGCGACGCCGCGAGCGACGTCTGTGAGCGACGCGTTCAGCACGGTGGCGTTCTCGCGTTCGAGCACCCCGAGCGAGCCGATCTGCGAGCTGAGCGAGATCGACACGTCGCCGAGCTCCTTGCGAACGATCTCCTCCGCCGTGAGCTCGTGCTCGTCGGAGACCGGCGCGAACACGCTCGTGATCGCGATCGCCTCCGCCCGGCCGGCGACCTGAGCGGCGAACCGCGCGATCGCGTCGTGGTCGAGGGGAGACAGCTCCCGCCCGTCGAACTCGATCCCGCCCTCCGCGATGAGCTCGCCGGCCGAGATCACGGCGCGGAGGTCCTCCGGCCAGCCGAACAGCGGACGGATCGCCTTCGTCGCGGGACCGCCGAGGCGGAGCACTCCGACGCGGCGCAGGCCCTTGCGCTGGAGCACGGCGTTCGTCGCATGCGTCGTCCCGAACATCGCGTGCGTGATGCGAGACCGGTCGACCCGTTCCACGACCCCGGCGAAGGCGGCCTCGATGCCCCTGGTCACATCAGGCGTCGTCGGGACCTTCGCCTTCGCGAGGAGACGGTCGTCGGCGTCGAGCACGACGGCGTCGGTGTTCGTCCCGCCCACGTCGACCCCCAACCGGAGGTCAGGCGAGGGCATGCAGGTCCTCCACCGCCGCGTAGTCGAGATCGAAGCCGAAGTGGCGCGGGCCGGCGAGCTCGAGGCCACGGGCGGTCCGCCAGATCGGGTCGCACGGGAACGCGATCACGGTCACCCGCTGGCCGTACCGCAGGCGTTCCGTCGAGATTGCGTTCGCCGACTGGGAGTCCAGCACCGTGATGATGTCGGGCACCATCGCGAGCGCGCGATCGCCTTCCAGCGCGACCAGGTTCTCGTTCTGGATCTCGAGCCGGAGCGTTCGGCCGGCGTCGGCGTCGAGGCCCTCGATCGTCGCGGAGCCGCGCACGAAGCCCGCGGTCGTGCGCCGCTCGACGTCGACGATCTTGCCGACGACGAGGCCAGCCGCGTGGATCTCGCGCGCGAGTGCGTCGACCGGGTCGTGCTCGGCCTCGGCCACCACGGTGCCGAGCCGGATCGCGAGCGAGACGGCGCGGTTGACGACGGCGCCGCCCTTCGCCTGGCCGACGGTCAGCTGGTACTCGCTCGACCACGACATCCCGCCGAACTCGACCGCCGCGGCGCGCTCCATGCGCTCCATCCAGTCGCCGTCGGTCGCCCGGAACACGATCACGTTGCCGCGCTCGTCGGTCATGACGGCCGGGTTCGGCGAGATGCCGGCTATCTCCATCGTGACCTGCGGGATCTCGGGGAACGCGCGGCCCATGCCGTCGGCGTCGACGACCGGCAGGCCGAGCCGGGCGGCCCACACGACGGGGATGACGCCGTTCGAGCCGCCGATCTCGGCCGACATCAGCGCGACGACCGGGCGGTTCCACAGGGTCTCGACCATTTCGCGGAGCCGCCCGCCCTCCTCGCCGCTCTCGATCTTCTCGATCGAGACGGTGGGCGCTCCAACCCCACCGCACGGCATGAGGAGCGCCGCGTCGTCGAGTTCGTCCAGGTCGACGAGCGGCACCGGCCCGTGGTCCTCGACGGCCTGGAGCGAGGCGAGGAGCCCGATCTCCGTGTCGCCGCCGCCGCCGGCGCCCAGGATCGCGCACCCGCGCGCGAGGGCCGGCAGGGTCGAGGCGTCGAGCCGCATCTCGCGCGATGCTACCCGTCGAGGCCGTAAACCTCGCGCGCTTCGGGCTCGGTCACGATGCCGTCCTCGAGGTCCTCGCGCACGAGGTTGCGTTCGCGCTTCCGTGGGTCGCCCGCGCCTCCGCCGGTCCCGGTGACGAGCCGGACGAGGTCGCCCTCCCGCAGTGGGAATCGCGCGATCTTGCCGAACCGCTCCCGCGTGCCTTCCGCGCGGACGACCTCGACGTAGTTCGGCGAGCCGTCGTGCCCGCCGTCGACCCCCCAGGGCGGGGACCGGTGCCGGCCGAAGCCGACGGTCAGGATACCGTCGGTCAGCATCCGATACTCGCGCACGAGTCCGCGGCCGCCGCGGCGGCGGCCTGCGCCCGCCTCGACGACGTCGAACCCGAACCGCTCGACCCGGATCCCGTACCGCTGCTCGCACACCTCGGCCGGAATCACGTAGGTCTCGCCGTCGCCGACAGAGACGAGTGCGTGTTCGCCGTCCTTCAGGACGCTCGCCCCCCATCCGCCGGCCTGCGGCTCGACGAGCAGCGACGGCCCGCCGGTGTCCGGGTGCGTGCACGCGATCGCGGTCGCACAGACCGAGACGTAGCTGCCGGCCGTCAGAAGCTCGGGCATCGCGGGCGCGAGCGCCTTCCACAGCAGGTCCGTCGCGGCCTCCGTGGCCTCGAAGTAGAGCGCGACGGGAGCCGGGCGTTCAGCAGTGAAGATCGTGCCGGGCGGGCAGAGCACCGCGAACGGCCGGAACCACGCGTCCGACCCGGGCTCGTTCGGGTCGGTGATCGCCTTGAACACGGTCCGGACGCCGGAGACCAGACCGCTGCGGGTGCAGTTCACCGGGCCCGGAACCTGTGGATGCGTGCCCGTGAAGTCCGCGACGACGCGCTCGCCGTCAATCTCGACGCGCACGCGGATCGGGAACGGGCCGTTGCCGAGCCCGTCCTCGTCGATGAAGTCCTCGGCCTCGAACACGCCGCGAGGCAGCCGTGCGACGGCGGCCCCGGCGAGCGCCTCGCTCCGCTCGTGCGCTGCTGCCATCGAGCCGGTGACGTCCTCGACGCCGTACCGGCGACAAAGCTCGAGCACGCGGCGCTCGGCCACCTCGAGGCATGCGGCGAACGCGGTTAGGTCACCAATCGTCATGTCGGGGAGGCGGCTGTTGGCGCCGATGATCGTGATCAGGTCGCGGTCGAGCTCGCCGTTCCGGCCGACCCGAACGAACGGCAGCTGGAGTCCTTCCTGGAAGATCTCGACGGAGTCGGCGGTCCACGAGCCCGGGTCCTTGCCGCCGACCTCGGTCCAGTGGCCCTTCGCGGCGGCGAACGCGACGAGCCCGCCGTCCACGAAGATCGGCCGGACCATCGCGACGTCCGAGAGGTGGCCGCCGCCGCCCGCATACGGGTCGTTCGTCGCGACGACGTCGCCCGGCGCGAGGTCGGGCACCTTCGCCAGCGTGTCGCGCACGGCCTCGCCGAGCGGCCCGAGGAATCCCGCGATGCCGTTGCCTTGCGAGACGAGCTCGCCGCGTGGGTCTGTGAGGCCGACCGCGAAGTCGAGGACCTCGTAGATCACCGGGCTCTGCGAGGTGCGCTGGAGGGAGACGAACATCTCGTCGGTGACCGCGTAGAACGCCTCGCGGAGGACGTCTGTCGTGAACCGGTCGGTCACGAGGGTTCCTCCTGGATCACGAGGTTCGCGAGCTCATCGACGGTCACGGTCTGGCCGGGGAGGACGAGCACGGTCGTGGCCGGCTCCTCGACGACGCACGGACCGGACAGGCGATCGCCGGCTGCAAGCGATCGGCGTTCGACGACATGGGATCGCCGCACGCCGCCGTGCTGGTCCAGGTCGACGTCGCGCGGTCGAAGCTTCGGCGCCGGCGTCGGTTCCGTCGACCACTCGACACTTTCGTCGTGCGCCGCCGAGACGCTCACGCGCGCCTCGACGATCTCGACCGGCGTCCCCAGGCGGAACGCGTACGTCTCCTCGGAGGCGTCGTCGAAGTCGTCGCGGAGACGCGCGAGGAGGTCGGCGTCGATCGCACCGTCGCCGAGCGGCACCTCGAGCGTGTGCTCCTGGCCGACGTAGCGCAGGCGTGCGAACCGTTGCACGCGGCGATCGCCCGCCTCCGCCTCGAGCTCGACCTCGGTATCGGTCCGGAGTTCGTCGAACAGCGGCCGGATCGACGCGGCGTCGAGCGGTCCGACATGCGTCCGGACGGCGTCTGCTCTCAGGTCGCCGAGCAGCATCCCGAGGGCCGAGAAGTGCCCCGGTGCGGGCGGGATCACCGTCCGCGCAACGCCGAGCTCGCGCGCTAGCAGGGCGGCGTGCAGTGGTCCGGCACCGCCGAAGGCCACGAACGTGAAGTCGCGCGGATCGTGGCCGCGCCGGAGGGTGACCAGGCGGAGCGCGTGCGACATCTGGGCGACGACGTAGCGGAGAATGCCACTGGCGGCCGACACAGCGTCGACGCCCATCCGCTCGCCCAGTCGCGACAGGCTGCGGTGCGCGGCGTCGACGTCGAGGTGCATCGTCCCGCCGAGGAAGTACTCGGGGTCGAGCCGCCCGGCGAGGAGGTTCGCGTCGGTGAGCGTCGGCTCATCGCCGCCGCGACCGTAGCACGCCGGTCCGGGTTCGGCGCCCGCGCTCCGCGGGCCGACGTGGAGGCCGCCCGCTTCGTCGACCGACGCGATCGAACCGCCGCCGGCGCCGATCTCCACGATCTCGACGACCGGTGCCTGGATCGGGTATCCGGCCGTCGTCGGCGTCCGTTCGACGTGATGGAGCGTCTCGATCCGGACGCGCCCGTTCCGGACGGCCGACGTCTTCGCCGTGGTCCCGCCGATATCGAGCGTGAGCACGTCCTCGACGCCGAGACGCCGGCCGAGCTCGGCCGCCGCGGTCACGCCCGCGACCGGACCGGACTCGAGCAGCGAAATTGGCTCCTCGACCGCGCGGTCGAACGAGGACACGCCGCCGCTGGACCGCATCGCGTACAGCGGTCCGGCGACGCCCTTCTCGCGAAGCCCGGATCGCAGGTCGTCCAGGTAGTAGGAGACCGTCGGCTTCACGTATGCCGAGAGCACCGCGGTGCTGGTCCGCTCGAACTCGCGCCACTGCGAGCTCACCTCGTGAGAAGAGACGATCTCGACGTCGCGCAGGAGCTCCGACAGGAGCTCGGCGGCTCGGCGTTCGTGGTCTGGGTTCGTCCACGCGTGAAGGAGGCAGATCGCGACCGCGTCGACGTCGAGCCCGCGGAGGCGTTCGGCGACGGACTCCACGCCGGCCTCGTCGAGCGGTACGAGCACGTCGCCGGTGTGAGTCATCCGCTCCCGCACCTCGAACCGGAGCCGGCGCGGCACGAACGGCCTCGGCTTGCGATAGGAGAGGTTGTAGAGGTCGGGCCGGTTCGCCCGGCCAATCTCAAGGACGTCGCGGAAGCCCTCGGTGGTGACGAGCGCCGTCCGTGCGCCACGGCGCTCGGTGATCGCGTTGATCACGACGGTGCTGCCGTGCACGAACACGCCGACGTCGGCCGGCAGGATCTCTGAACGTTCGAGCGCCGAGAGCACGCCCCGCTGGAGCCGTGTCGGGGTCGTGTCGACCTTCGCGAGGATCAACAAGCCGTTTCGCCGGTCGACCGCGGCCAGGTCGGTGAAGGTCCCGCCGATGTCGACGGCGAGCGCGAGGGGAGCGCGATCGTCGCTCACGTGGGCCTTATATACCGCGTCGATCGCATCCGACGCGTCCAGTACTCGTCGGGTCTGGGCGGCACGCCGTACATCGTGGGTCGGATCTGGCCATGGCGTCGATAGAACAACCACGCGATGAGCGCGCCGAAGGCGAACCCGCCGACGTGCGCCCGGTACGCCACGCCGCCGCCCACGTTCGACCCGAGCTGCCCGAGCCTGCTGAAGAGCTGAAGCGCGAACCAGGCGGGCAGCACGTTGCTCGCGGACAGCTCGATCCAGATGATGAAGAAGAAGAAGATGGGCGTGATCACGCGGGGTGCGGGGGAACAGCACCAGGTGCCCCCAACTGGACAGTACTCGAAAAAATGTCCGCAGGTAGATGGGCATGTCCTCCGTCTGAGTGCTCGCCACGCGAAGCTCCGACGCGCCGGCGACAGAAGCGGCGGAAAGTGACGCCTGCGGATTGGGACGCGAGATGACTCACAGGCATGGCCAACCGCTTCAATCTTCGCGCCGGGGAGAGATCGAGGAGGAGTCGGGGAGTGACTCAAGCACCGAGATCGGCACGCGGATTCTGAACGAGAGACCGCTCATCCCCAGAAGATCGACGTGGGATCGCGGTCGATCTCATTGAGGAGGGCGGTCATGTCAAGCGTGGGCCGGGCAAGATCGTACTCGTCGAACCCGGCCCGAGACAGGTCCTGCGCGCCGGGGCGCGTGACCGATCAAACCGCTGAGGCGACACTGCCAACGCGCCCCGCGCCTAACCGAGGCCTTCGCGGAACCCCTGGCGCCACGAGGGGTACCTGAGCTTCCACCCCAGCTCGCGCTTGGCCTTCTCGTTCGAGGCCCCACGCAGCTCGGTCATCATCGTCACGCCGAGCTCGCCCCCGAACAGGCGGCCGAGCCACACCGGAACGTGACGCGGGGGCGGCGCGCCGATCGCGTCGGCGAACAGGGGGAGCCAGTCCCGCACCGGCGCCGGCTCGTCGTCCGTGACGTTGTAAATGCCCGGCGAGCCTCGCTCCACTGCGAGCGCGGTCGCCTCGGCCGCGTCGACCAGGTGGATGAACGACCACACCCCGGCGCCCGAACCGACGATCGGGAACCGGCGACGACGCACCGCGTCGGCGATCGGACCGGTGCGATCCAACCCCGAACCGGGTCCGTAGAACCCGCCGTACCGGAGCGCGAGGCCGTCGAACGGACCGTCGAGCGTCGCGCGCTCGAGGTACCGGATCGCGTCGAGCGTGTGCCGGACCTGGGCGGGCGGATCGTCGTCGAGCGGGTCGTCCTCCGTCTTGACCCACGAACCACGACGCGCGTACGGCCATGCCGCGAAGCTCTGCGTCACGAAGCGACGCACGGCCGCTGCCTCGGCCGCGGCGACCAGATGGTCAGTGCCCCCCGTACGCAGGCGGTTCGTCTGCGCGAACGCCTGGTCGAAGCGCCGCGGGTTGAACTCCGGTGGGATCGCCGTGAGCTCGTGGACGATCACGTCCGGCTCGGCCTGTGCCACGGCGTCCTTGACGGCCACGGGGTCCAGCGCGTCCATCAGGGTCGGCGTCGCACCCGCGGCCTCGAGGGCCCGGGCGTGTTCGATGGACCTCGTCGTGCCGGTGACCTCGTGCCCGCGCCGGATCAATATCGCCACCAGCGGCGATCCGATCGCTCCGGTCGCTCCTGCTACGAACACACGCATGTCGTTCCTCCTTACGCCCTACCTTTGTTCCTTCCTACCCTGGGACGAGATAGCCGAACGTGGTGTGACGACTTCAGCGGAGGCGCGTGCCGGGGCGCGCGTGATGCCTCGTCAGGACAATCGGGCAGCCACGAAGCGCAAGGCCCAGCGACGTTCCTCGTGCCTGCGCTTCCCACCCCCTCCCTATCCGCGGATTCGGCTTCACGTAGAACGCCCGGACTTCCTCGTGGCGCCGTCTGCGGTGGCCTAAGTCTTCGAGCTCGTCTTATGGAGCCACCCCGCATTTGAAAGAGCTCGGACAGGCGGCCCCGCGGTGGCCCCGCGGTGGCTTCGCGAAAGGCCGGGAAACGTCGGTGCCGAGGCGTGCTGGAGAGACGAAGATGCGCTGGTCAAGGCACCATTTGGGGCCATCCGCACTGGTCGCGGCGAATCGTGCTGAGGCGCACTGGACAGGCTGCAGGTCTGGTTGCGCAGCTACGGGAATGGCACTGGCCTAAATGCCCGTGTGGGGATGGGGGATGAGGCGATGAGGCGCACGGTTACGTTGCTCACCGTGGTGGCGATCCTGGGGTTCATGCTGATGGTCGCCGCGATCCCGGCGTTCGCCAACGCCAACCCGACGGCGAGCTGCCTGGGAGTCGGCGGCTCCGGCGACAAGGCCGCTCGAGCCCAGGATGCGGCATTCATCATCGAGGACGCTGCGGCGATGGGAGTCTCGCCCGGCGCGGAGTACCGCATCTTCGCGCAGGAACATCTCGGCAGCATCGCGCCTGCTTCGGGTGATCCGACCGTCGCTGCGCGGAGCCTGGGCGTAGCTTGCAGCTTCGCTGAGCCTCTGTTCAGCGCCCGGACCTGTAGTTCTTCCGCTCCACCTCCGCCAATAAGCCGAACACGATTGCTCGGGCTGCCTTGTCCTTCTCTAGGTCGATCAACAGCTCGCCGAAGCCACGCGTCTCCGGGTGGCCCCAGTAGGTGCCGATCGCATCAGCCCGGTCGAAGTCCGGCAGCCGCAGGACGTGGAGAAGTTCAGCGCGAGCCGCTGGCGGCAAGGCCTCCAGGCGCTTGCCGAGGCCCTGCTCCATCTCGTCGAAGATCACGATCCGGACGCTCGTATGTCAGGGCGACTCCTGCGGTCCCGGTCAGAGTGCAACTACGTTCTCTTAGCGTGACCAGCATCGCGCCATAACGAGCCTAGGAATATGCTCGCCGCTGCCAAGATGGTGTCGCTCCGGGAGATCACCTCCGATAACCGAGACGCCGTTCGAACACTCGCCGTCGCTCCGGGACAGGAGTCGTTCGTCTCTACCGTCGACACGTCTTTGGAGGAGGCCGCGTCATCGCCTGACGCCCGTCTCTGGTATCGCGCCATCTACGCTGGCGATCAGCCGGTCGGGTTCGTGATGCTGTCGTTCGACATGCCGCCTGGGCATCGTGAGCAGCCATGGCGGTACTTCCTATGGAGACTGCTTATCGACGCTCGTTATCAGCGTCGCGGGTACGGTAGGGCAGCCATGGCGCTCGTCATCGATGCCGTTCGTCGTAGCCCTGGCGGAACCGACCTCTTCACTTCAGTCCATCCTGGCGAGGGCAGCCCTGCGCCCTTCTACCGTTCCTTGGGATTCGAAGCCATCGGAGAGTGGTTCGATGGCGAAGAGGTCTATCGGCTAGCCCTTGGGCCAGTAAGATAGGCCGCTGTCTTCGCTTGGAGATCGGTGGACGGTTGGAGCGTGATCGGCGTCATGCGGCCAAACTACGGCTAGGATCGGATGGGCCGACGGTGGTGTAGCTAGTGGCACGCCCGCCGCAAGGCGGTTCGAGGCCCGGATGCAAGTTCCGGCGCGTCGGCCCCATGTACGTTCCCGTAGCGTGACCGGGTTCACGCGGCCGTACTGGACAACGAGTCTTTCTTCGGGTTTCACCTCAGGGCCGAGTGCACGACAATGGTCGTCGTGAAGACCAGCGATGTGCAAGGCCGACAGCCGGCCGATCTCGTGCGGACTGCGGCACGAAACAACGCCGAATGGTGCGATAGCGTCTGTCGCCTGCACGGCCAGGCGGGCACGTATCACGACGGTGGCTGGACGGTTCCCAAGCGATCTCCACCCCTGTACCCGGACGCGGTGACGCTAGATCCGGCGGCGAGTATCGATGCCATCCTCGCGGCAATTGACACGTCCCCGGGTTGTTCTCTGAAGGACAGTTTCGCGTGCCTGAATTTGGCGTCCGAGGGATTCCACGTGCTCTTCGATGCGCAGTGGATATGTCGTGAGGCTGACGCACCGTCACCCGAGGCGCCCGCGGGGATGCGTTGGGAACGGGTGCGCGACCCCGCGGTCTTGCGTCGGTGGGAGCGCGCCTGGAACCAGTACGACATCGACATACCTCCGGGGCTGTTCCACCCGTCGCTGTTGGACGAGGACGCCGTGATAGTGATGGCGGGCTACCGGGACGAGGCGATCGTCGCCGGCGCCATCGCGAACCGCAGCGCGACCGTCGCCAGCCTGACGAACGTGTTCTCGGCAGTCGGTGACCTCGACGCGGCGTGGCGTGGATCCGTGACCTCTGTTGCCGAACACATGGGAGCCCTTCCGCTGGTCGGGTACGGGCGCGGAGATGACCTGGAGGCCGCGGGGCGATACGGGTTCGCACTTCTTGGTCCTTTGCGAGTATGGATCAAGACTTAACGCCAGGGCTTCTCCCGCCGCTACTGCCCTTCGTTCCGGTCGGCCTCCCGCAGCATTCCCACGACCACCGCTCGGAGCGTCCGATCCTCCTCGCAGTCAATCAGGAGCTCGTCCCCGCCTACAGCATGAACTGGCCACCGTTGACGTTGATGCACTGGCCCGTCACGTAGCTCCAGTCGTCCGACAACAGTGACACGATCACGTTGGCGACTTCGTTGGCCTCGCCGACCCTACCCAAGGGGATCGTGGGGAGGAGGCTTGTCCACCGCTCGTCGGTGTACGCCCGAGTCATCGGGTCTGGATGATTCCAGGGGCCACGCAGTTGACCCTTACGCTCCTCGCGGCGTGTTGTGCGGCGAGGACCATCGTCAGCCCGATCACGCCACCTTTCGACGCCACGTAGCTGGGCGCGGTGTAGAGAGACCTTCGTTCGGCCGGCGATCGAGGCCACCTTCACGATCGCTCCGCCGCCCCTCGCTTCAAGGT
>JBKPKU010000207.1:0-1363 GCA_046731295.1 Actinomycetota bacterium | reverse complement strand
AGAAAGACCACGAACAGGCCGAACAAGACGATCGACAACGCGTTATCTCGTAGCCACCTGGGCACGACTCCCTCCTCGGGATGGACGTCATTTGCAACTCCAACACCTGTGAAGCATGTCGTCCATGTCATCGACCATCTGGTCGAGGGCCAGCTTGAGAGCTGAAATGTCGAAATTACGTACCAACCCGCGCCGCGCCATAGATCCTCCTGTCAAAGGACGGCCGCCAATGCGTCCTCGACCGTGGAGACGAGTCCCTCGAGGCCGAATTGTCGAGCATGTCCGAGCGCAGGAGCAGGACCTGGGCTGGAGCCGCTCGTGAACTCGAACTGGGATCGCCTGCGCGGCCGGCGTGCTGATCGGCGATATCGCGAGCGCCGATGACACGGGTGGCGTGGCCGATCAGGCGAACGCCGTCGGCGGGATCGATGGTGATCGAATCCGGAGGGATTCCGGCACTACGGCTTTTGTAGCACACCCCTGGAAGAGGTGCCTCCCATCGCCGAAGCGCGGAAGGTCGTCACCGTGCTCTTGTGCGACCTGGCCGGTTTCACGCTCGGTCGGAGCGAGCGGACCCCGACGACGTTCGCACAACCACCCGCCCTTATCACGATCCCGGTCTCGGCCCGAGGTGGCGGTGAGACACCCGAGCAGCAGGGGGCAGTCGCCACCGATGATCAGCCGGAAACGCCCGTTGTCCAGGATCGGCGCGACCGCATCTCGAACATGGGCGACGAGCGCGCCGGCCGTCCGGATCGATGACGTGCGGCCGCGCGTCGCGCATCGGCGACGGTTCGGGCAACGTGACGTCGCCGTAATCGCGGACCTCCGCCGTGCCGGAGGAGGACATCGACCAGATCCTCTTCCCGCAACACGAGCGGGCCGCGTGCAACGCCGTCGATCGTGCCCGCCGAGTTCGTTGGCACACCGAGCCGATCGTGCGCATCTCGACGCGGGCGTGCTCTGTGGTCCCCTACGCGTGCTCGGCCCTACGCCCCTGCCTGCTCAGACATCTCTGGCGGCGTCGGTGGCCTTCGCGACCGCGTCTTTCGCAGCCTTCGTGGCCGTCGTAGCGGCGTCCTTCACGGCTTCCGTGCCCGTCGCGGCCGCGTCCTTCGCGGCCTCGGCCTTCGAGGCGGCCCTCGATGCCTGGCCGTACGGATCACCCGCGGTGAACGAGTCCCATTCGTCGACGCTCGAGCCCGACCGCCTCCTCATGACGGCGACGGCGGCGATGACGCCACCCAGGACCAGCAGAACGAGCAAGAGTCTTCTCATCCGTCATCTCCCTGTCTCGGACCTCCCACCCTAGCGTCCTCGGAAACCCGAGGCCCATCCGGCCCGCTGCCCACGCGAACCTCCT
>JBKPKU010000206.1:0-10800 GCA_046731295.1 Actinomycetota bacterium | reverse complement strand
CACCGTGGGTACTTCTGGCGGAACAGGATCATGAGGAGGGGGCCGAAGAACAGCAGGCCTCCCGCGCCCGCCGCCACCGCCGTCGTCCCTCTTGCGTTCGACCACTGCCACGTCCCGCCCGAGACCGTCCCCAGCACAATCAGGATCGGGATGGCCACGAAGATCCGGAAGGCCGTGGTCAGCCTGTTCAGCGGCCGGTCCGGATACTCGACCGAGAACTGCACCGGGTACGCCGCCTGCTGCATCGCCATCGCGACCTCCCCTCGATCTTCCTGCAGGCATTCAACGCCACTATGCGGGGAGAAGCAAAGCGGGAGGAAGGCCCGAGGAGATCGGGCTCGAAAACCGAAGACGGTCGCCAACTACACGGAGCACATCTATGCATGGATCGGCGCCTCGACCCGCGCCGCCGCAGGCACGTCCTCGATGCAACACGGCCCCTTGCCCGAGGAGGGGTTCGCCGCAGGCTCCTCGCCTAACGCGTTGAGCCGTCCTGCATCGCCTGCATGTTCTTCATCATGACCGCTTCGGCCGTGCGCAGCTCGTCGCTGAGGCTGAACCACACGAACTCAGTGCCGGGCTCGTTCGCCACCGGGACGTGGCCGGGCGGTGAATAGAAGGCGTCGCCTGCCTCGAAGACCTCATCGCGGTCCGCATACCGCGCGGTCATCTTGCCCTTGAAGACGTAGCCCCAATGCGGGCACTGGCAGCGGTCGTCCGGAAGCCCCTTCATGAAGGGGGTCGCGTCGATGTCATCGAGGAGCGACGTAAAGCTCACGGTGTAGCCGTCGAGCTCGTCGCGCAGATCCACGACCGGGCCAGCTTCCTGGCGTTGTGGCGCACTGTCCCTTGAGACCTTCGGCATCTCCATCGCCTCCTTTGGTCTGGTCCTGGCGCAGGCTAGATGCCCAGACGTTACGCCGTCGTGAGGTGTTCGACTCCCCTCGTGCGCCTTCGCGAGCACTCCGAACGTTGAGGTCGCCCGATCCGACATGGTGGTCGGGAACCCGCGACACTCGTTGGCAGAGCGGCACCACCGATGGTGTTCCGATTTCGCCGGCGGCGAGCCGCGTGCTGGTCGTCAGCTGAGCGTGAAAGTCGACGCTCGCCCTCGACATCGCTCCGCTCCCCTTCCAAGGGACATCGTGCCCACGAGGGTGGATCGGGGGTATGCGCCTCTCGGTTCGGCGATCGCTAGGGCTGGAAATGGATCCCCGCGACGATCTCGATCGCGATGGCCAGAGCGACGATCCAGTCGACAGCGGCGCAGAATGGAGGCCACCACCGGGTGCCGGACACAAACTGGGCCCGCTGCTGCCAAGCGTCCTTGAGTCCGTGAGCCGCGAACCCCAGCACGAGGAGCCACGCCGGTCCGGTGATGCCCGCCGCTGCGATCACCACGAATGCGATCGCGACAGAACACTCGAGGGCGATGACTCTCCACCGTCTATCGGCTACCGCGAAGCCGATATAGACCGCGGCGATCACGGCGAGTCCGACCGCGTAGACGGTCGCCAGATCGAGCCACCAGAATCCGAGCGGTGACGCAGCCTGAATCGCGCCCACGACGACTCCCCAAGTGACGGCTGGTCTGATCGACGGCTTCTCACCTTGGGGAAGGCTCGATCCGGGTAACACTCACGGCCAGATCCCTGCGGTCGTGAGCATCCCGACGCCGATGGAGGCCGCAGTAGTCGCTGCAGACATCGCGGTAGGTCGCAACGGACCACCACGAAGGTCGAGGAGGTTAGCCCTCGCCGTCACGAATAGCCTCGTACAGCATCAGCGGCTTCGCGATGCCCTTGAGCTCGAAGGCACCAACCTCGATCAGGCGGAACCCGCTCGGCGTGATGTGGTGCAAGACGTCCTCCCCGACGAAGACCTGACCCGGCCCTGCTTGCGATGCGATGCGGACCGCGATGTTGACCGTCCGACCGAAGTAGTCACCCTCGTCGTAGATCATCGGTCCCGCGTTCACGCCGACGTGGGCGGGCGGCAGGCCTGCGGGATGGACGGTGTCCACGATCTCGAGCGAGGCCATCACCGCGTCGTGCGGATCTCGGAAATGGAAGTGCACGCCATCGCCGAGCATCTTCACGACGGCACCACGGTGCCGGGATGCGATCTCATTGACCAACTCGGCCAGCTTGAGGGAGACGCGCGCCGCCTCCTCGTCCCCGGACTCCTCGGTCAGCTTCGTGTAGCCGGTGAGGTCCGCGAACACGCAGCCTTCGACCTGCCGCGGTTCTCTCCGATGCACCCCCGCCTCCTCGAGCGCGGTCTCCACGTGATCGAAGAGGTGCTCAGTCTCGAACACCTCCGAATGGCGCCTGTAGAGCCAGCCGAGCAGATCTTCCCCGGACCGACCCGACCGAACGCCAACCTCGCGAAGCGCCGCCTCGAATGCTGCGTTGTCCCGAAGGCCACGCTGGCGGAACGGTTCCTCGATGGAGTGGTGAAGGTAGTGGCTCTGGAACTGCGCGACCCGGCGGGCGCTATCGCCCCACACGCGCGCCAGCCGCAAGACATCCCCTTCGCTCAGTCCGGCGCCGACGAGCACGGGGATGAACTTCATGAGGGGAAGGTCCTCCTCCCGCACGAACTCGTCGGGCGTTGGGCGGGGGAGCCCGAACGCGACGTAGATGCGTTCGAGCATCGCGAATGGGATGTCGATCTCGTCGCTCAGCTCGGCAAAGATTCGGTTCGAACGAGGTGGACGTCGTCCCCCGATCTCGACGTAGCCGAGGGTCAGGTCTCCTGAAGCGAGCGCATCCGCGACGGCGTTTGCGTCGATGCCCATCGCATCAAGACCGAGGACGAACCGCTCGCAGCACGTCTCGTCGCGGATACGCCCCGTCGTCGTCCGGCTCGAGGATGCCCACCTTGGCGAGCAGCGCGAGGTGTTCTGGAGTCGTCCCTGCACGCATCGCAACCTCATCTGGGGTGAGCCGATCCACGGTCATGTTCGAGCCTGAACGTCAGCGTGGATGGTCGAGGAAAGACTCGCCCCTTTCACTTCACGTACGAGGTGGGGTCTGCCTCGAAGGCGTCGTGGCAAGCCTGCGAGCAGAAGTAGTACGTCTTGCCTTCGTACTCAAGGGTCCCCGCAGCCTCTTCGCTATCGATGCGCATCCCGCACACCGGATCCTCAACCATCGCCATCCGGTTCCGCTCTACGTACGCTCGGAGCCCGTCCCGACCAGTCCAGCATCGGCCTCGAGCCTCGAGTCGATGCGACCCGCGATGAAGGCAGCGTCCTCGTGTACGAACCCGATGAGCGCCGACCCCCGAGTGTGTTGCCAGGTGAGCCCGATGAAGAACAGGCCTGGAGCGTCGGTAACCCCGCGCCGATGGATGATGCCGCCGCTGTCGTCCTTGACACCGGGGACGTCGATCCATGAGAAGTCAGGTCGATATCCCGTCGCCCAGACGATCGAGTCGATATCCACGTCGCTTCCGTCGTCGAAGACGGCGCGCCGCCCCTTGGCGCTCGTCAGCCGCTTCCGAAAGGTCACGCCGAAGTGTCGAAGGCGCCTCGGGCTCGATCCGATGAGCACGTCGCGTTTCGCCAACTTCCGACCCAAGCGTGAATCGGTGCTGATGTTCATGCAGCCGATCCCGGACAGCCACCAGAACAGGTCCTTGCCGAGCAGTCGCTGCGGCAGAGACGGAACTCGCTTGCCCACGGCGAGATCCACCTTCCTCGTCGCGGCCAGTTCCTCGGCGATCTGGAAGCCGGAGTTGCCTCCTCCCACCACGAGCACGTGACCACCCTCGGGCAGTTGAGCTGGGTTTCGATAGTCGGCGCTGTGAATCTGGAAGACCGCCTCGTCCAGGTCGGCGGCGACTGGAGGGACGAAGGGGACCTGGAATGGCCCCGTCGCGACGACGATGTGGCTCGCCGTGAACTCCTCGTCCGCCGTCGCGACGACGTACGCCCCGTCTCGCTGGGTGAGTGACGTAGCCCTGGCGTTGAGTCTCACGGGGAGATCGAAGGTGGATACGTACGACTGGAGGTACGTGACGACGTCGTCCTTCGATGGGTACGTGTCCTTCGGTGATGGGAAGGCCAACCCCGGAAGGCCGCTGTACTGCGCGGGGGTGAAGAGGGTGAGCGAGTCCCATCGGGACCTCCACACGTGACCGATCTCGGAGCCGGCGTCAAGAATGACGAACCTCAGGCCACGCCGCGCAAGGTGATAGCTCACGGCAAGCCCGGCTTGGCTGCCACCGATGACGACGACATCGAACGAAGAAGTTGCTAGCTGGTGTGGAAGGGGTGGCCGGGAAGCAGCAGGATGTGGGTCGTGGTCGCCTGCCCGAGCGAATTCCTCGACCCGCGTGTTCCCGCTCGCGGGCCGCGTCGAAGAGGGGCCGAGTGCGGGCGTGGTAGGCGCTCCCCAGTCCGCCAGCATTCCGTCGCGGGAAATCGCTACTCCAAAGCCTTGGGCCTGGAGGGCTAGTCCCTGGATGGACCGAAGATGGATCTATCCCGTAGGGCTCGTTTGCCGCGTGAGCCGGGCCGATCTTCAGCTCCACCGGATCTGCGCGGTCTCTCGCCAGAGATCGAGCAGGTCCGGGTCTCCGTCCATCTCCAATCCGGCCGCCTCTCGCCGGTTCCACAACAACACGTAGAGCTCCGAGGCGTCGCCGGTCACGAGAAGCTCCGCGTCGTCGTCGATCGGGTCGGCTTCGATCTGGAAGCCCGACGGCGCGAACGTCACGCGCCAGCTCCGGGGTTCATCCTTCGCGCGCACGACCATCGACCGCGTCGCTTCGACCGCCGGCAGCGGTCGGCCGGGCCGGTTCGCGAAGCGGAGCAGGAGCTCGTCGATGCCGTCCACCGCGAAGCCGGAGGGGAACCCGGTGACATCCCCGCCGGCACTCTCCACGTCGACCCGATGGATCGCGGTCTCGTGGGCCTGACGGCGCGCCCAGAACGCGAGCGGTGTCGGAGCTTCGAGGAACGTCCACGTCTCCAGATCGGCTGGAGCCGACGCGAGCGCCTGCACGATGGCTCGGTGGCCATCCGCGAACCACGCCACCAGCTCGGCGTCCTCGGGCCACCCCCCAACGAATCGTTCGAGGTCACCGTCGGGCGGCTGGCGTCCGGCGCCCCGGACGAACCCGGTCGCCCATCGATGCACGCCCCCAACGTGGTGAACGAGATCACGAAGCGACCAATCGGGGCAGGTCGGCACCCGCGCGCTCGGATCGGTGAACGAGGCGACCGTCGCCAAGCGTTCGCCGTCACGTCGTAGCTGCCCGACGTAGTCGGAAACGTCCACGGTTGGAGCGTACGCCTTGCTGCCCACGCCAGAACCGTCGGTCCTTTGTGGGGGATCTGTCGGCATCGGTAAGGCTTCCGACGGCTTTCGGTAGGAGATCGATTCCAGGACGAAAAGGCCATCTCCCAAGGCCTCTACCCAACACCTTCGGACCAGACTCCTAATCCGCAGGTTCAGGGGTTTCAGTCCCCGGGGGTCCACGAGGAAACCGCAGGTAGGACGTCCTATTGGGGGACGGTGAGACCACTCGGTCACGGCACCCACCCCCTCAGCACAGGTTCACGGACTCCCACTTTGAGCGGGATCGGCCGAAGCCCTGTTATCGGAAATGGCAGTGCGCTGGCCCCGTTCGGCGCCGTAGGAGTCTCAGCAGCTTGGTGGTTTGCGTGATCCGATGCGCGAACCGCCCGATGTCCCTGTTCCGCGCGGAGCGTGGGATGAATTTGGGGTCCTGACTACTAGTCGTGATCGCCGTCTTCAGAGGATGGGCGCGGCAACGTGCACCGGAGCCGGCTTCCGCCACCTCTTGTTCGTGCGCCAGATGACGTACGTGAGTGCGCCGAGCGGGATCTGGATCCCGTAAGTGAGCGCCCGGAAGACCAGCACCGCGGCCGCCACCTGGGCGTGGAAGACGTCGGCCGGCACGTCCGCGTGACCCCGCCCTGCCAGGATCAGACCGCCGATGTACACGACCTCCACGATACCTAGACCCCCCGGGGTTATCGGCACCGCGGTTACGAGCCGCCCGAACGCGAACACACCGAGGACCTGGGCCCAGGTGACCTCGGCGTCCGAGACGCCGACGAAACGGAGCGCAAGCAGCAGCACGAGGTACAGGGACAGGTGGCTAACGATCGTCGTACTCGTGAGCCAGAACCACCGTTCGACGATGAAGTTGATCGTGGAGCGCCGGAACCGGACCGCCGCGTCCCCCCAGTCGAAGGTTCGAGACCGTCGGAAGAGCCGCGAGACCCACGTTGCCGCCCGGCCCAGGCCGGATCCAATCGAACGCGCGAAGCGCTTCTTCCACATCACAAGCCCGAGCAGGACCACAGCCCCGGCCAGGATCAGGACCCCGACGATCGACGGACCCACCAGCGACCCGCTGGCTCGACCGGACAGGATGATCAGGAGCAGCGCGACGGCCGGCAGGGCGAGCTTGGCAAAGATGTTCAGGACCGAGGTCACCGCGACCGACAGGCCCACGTCGGTACTCGAGAATCCCCAGGCGCGATACATCTCGTAGCTGACCGCGATCGAGATGTAGCCGCCCCCCGGCATCGTGTTCGCCACCGTCGTCGACGTCTGGTTGTTGACCGCCGCCTGCCACAGTCCGAGGTTCGGGATCGACACCATGTTCGCCCACCAGTAGGTGATCAGGTTCAGCGCCGTCGCCAGCATGAGGAACCCGAGCTCGAGCGGCGTCATGTCCGTGATCTCGGCCCAGACCTCGGAGTAGTTAGCGATCTTGGGGATCGCGTAGAGAAAGCTGACGGCGACGACCGCGACCGCGAGCAGGATCTGGACCACGTGCCGGACCCGGCTCTTCTTCGGCCTGGCCGCGCCCACACCCGGCACGGTCACGCGTCTACACGTACCTCTCGGTTTAAGGCGCGAATCTTTGGAAACGCCTGCGCGTATCCAAGGGAACCTTGCATCACGGCTCCCTTTCGATAGGTCGTCACCTCCGGCCGGGGAGCGTGTCGTTGGGCTCCGGTGCAACCGGTCGTTCGGGCGCCACGGGCCGGGGTGATCGGGTCCGCTCGGCCACGGTACGCCTCGTTGCCCGAGCACGCAAACGGCGCCTCAGAGGCCAAGTCCCTCGGCCCGCACGCGGCGGAACACATCGTGCTCCTCGACGGTAAAGCAGTGCCCGGCAGCCTCGACCCGTGGCGGGGAACCCCGGAGAGTCCCCAGGCTCTGTTGGTCTCAGAGGCGGCCTGCGAGCTGGGCGGCGTAGGTCTCGAGGCCGGTTCGGCGGCGATCCCCGCTTCGATCTCGTCAGGTTCGCGTACGACCTCGACGGGCACGATCAACCGGTCTGGGACGTCGTCGAGGCCACCTGCATCGAGCGGCGCGTGCTTCGAGCGTACGTCGCCCACCACGCGCTGCGGTGCACGTCCTGGCAGATCCACCACCACCCCGATGACGTGCCCCGCCAGCTCGACCGCGCCGAGCGCGTCCTCGATCGGTACGAGGCGTAGGAGACGGCGGCCATGGCCGAACGCGCCGGGGCGCGTGACAAGATATGGCGCCTAATCGATCCATCAGCTGGATGTCGCCTCGTCAGGAATCGACTCGTCGGCAGGCTCGCGGTTCTCGCGACCTTAGTCTGAGGCCACAGAGTAGAGGTGCCAACGATCCGGAATGCCCTTCAGTGCGTGCTCGTCGGCGTCCTCGAACGTGAGCCCGGAGCCGGCCACCAGGTCCTTCACGATGCCTGTCGCCAATACCTGTCCGGGCTCGGCAAGCCCAGCGACCCTCGCGCCGACGTGTACGGCAATGCCCCGGACGGCATCGTCTTCGAGTTCCACCTCGCCCGTATGCACGCCAGCACGGATATGAATGCCCAGGTTGTGGACCGACCTCATGATGCCGAGCGCGCACCGCACGGCCCGCGCCGGGCCATCGAAGATGGCGAAGATACCGTCGCCTGCTTTATCGACCAAGCGGCCCAGGTGGCGCTCAATCTCAACCCTCGCGTACTCATCGTGGCGAGCGAGAAGCGAGCGCCATCTGGCGTCTCCTAACTCAACAAGCCGCTCAGTAGACCCGACGATGTCGGTGAAGAGAACGGTGGCCAAGACACGATCGAGGTTCGGAGGCGGCGGGGGGATGTCGAGCCACTCGCGGATGTGCCCGATTTCGACGGCGTCTCTCTCTGCCCAGGAAGCCGGAACGATGCGAACCTCCGCCTTCGGCATCAGCGACGCCACATAATCGGCCTCCTCCGGCCATGAGGAGAGCAGCAGGGTTGGGGCGCTTACCGAAGGCAGGATGGACCGAACGTCCGTCTCCGTGTAAATGCCATTGATCGCGACCGCGACATCGGGCGTTGCGGTGTGTCTCGATAGCCGGCCCATCATGGCAACGAATTCGGGTGGAAACTCGTTATCCATCAACGTCGCCTCGACCTCGGCGAATGCTGCGCCGTACTCCTCGGAGCCCCACAACTCGGCGGTCACCTTGGCGATTCGCTCGACATACTCTTGGCTGACCCCCCACGGATAATCTGGTGCCCATGTGGCCCGTGCTGCTGGCTCGGACCACACGACCGAATGAACGCGGTCCGGTCGGAGTGCGGCGAACATCACGTTGGACGCCGCCCCCTCGCCGTGTCCTCCAAGCACTGGCCGCTTGCTCCCTGCGGCGTCGAGAACAAGTCCCAAGTCGGCCACCCGAGTCTCAAGGTCCGGCGGAGAGACGTTGCGGCTCGAAAGACCGGTGCCCCGTCGATCGTGCAAGATCAGCCGCGAGAACGATGAGAGCTCTCGGAGGAAATCGCCAACGACCGTCTCCCAGATGAGTTCCACGTCCCCGAAGATCAGGTCGAACTGCCAGACCACGTCAATCGGTCCCTCACCAGCGGTTTGGTAGGCGAGGTGGACGCCGTCGGCCGTCCTCGCGTAACGAGTCTCGGGTATCACGCCAGCAGTGTCGGTCTTGGTCGTCGAGCCGGCAAGCGCAGGGCGTCGTCTCCGAATCACACGAAAGCCGTACTGTGGTAGCGCAGAACAGCAGCCGTGCGAGCCGTTGCTTATGTCGTTCCGGCGGACGGCGACGCTACCGCTAAGTCCGACGATCGCGCCCAAGGTTTGGCGACCTAGCCAGGCCTCGCGCGCCGGGGCGCGTGACAGGCTATAGCGCTTGAGACCAGTGCCTCACGCTCGAGTATCGGATTCGTCACGAGGCGGCACTATCTGTACTGGCTGCCGGTAAGAGGGAATGGGCGCTCATCGCCAAGGCTGGTCATCCACCGATGCCCAGAAGCCGAGCGCGGATCGCGCTCACATCATCGTGGGTTAGGCCAGCAGTGAGCAGAGAGCTCTTCATATCCACCGCCGCCAGGATGTCCAGGATGGTCGCGCGAGCCGACGTCTTCTCCCTGAGGTACTCCTGAATAATCGGCCCTTGGTCTTCCTCTCCAAGCTCGATATAGAGCAATCGCATGCGTTCGTAGCTCAGTTCGTAATCTCATCGGGCTCCGCGCCAACGACACCGAGGAGGAGGAGTGTGACGAGGCCGGTTCGATCGCGGCCACCCCCGCAGTGGATCACGACGCCACGGGGTCGGCTCTCGCTACGGCGGCCAGCGCCGCAGCGCACCCGCTCCGGCTTGCGCTCAGGGAACGGACGATAGTAGAGGGGCGTGCCGAACTGGGGGCCGCTGGACCAATATCCCCAGAACGATGCATCGGCGAGGTCGTCCAGCGGAACGTGCTTGAAGTTGACATCGGCCTGTCGCTTGTCAGCGGAAGTCCCGAGCTCATCGTCGTTGCGCAAGTCCACGATGGTGCGGATGCCATGTGCCTTCAAGGCCGACGATCCGACCGGCGTTAGACGATCGAGGCTGTCAGCACGGACGATGGCTCCTCGAAGTGTCGTGCGACCGGCGCTGGTGCGCAGGCCGCCAAGGTCCCGAACGTTGAAGCATCCGTCCCACTTCAGGTCCCGGTCGATGTTCACCCGCGCAGGATATTCAGGTCTCTGCCAGGGTACGGCGCCGTGTCGGTCCCGGCGGGAAGCGACACTCCTAGACCGCCCCGGGACGAGCCTTGGGCGCCCGGGCGCGTGACAAGTTATGAATCTAATACCCGCCCCTTAGGCATCGTGAACGGGGAACACGGCGAGGTTGCGCTACGAGATCCAACTCGCCGAGCGGGATGCCGAGGGGGATCGCGGTGGCCGCGACGGCCTTTAGCGAGATTGGTACACACTACGTCCACACTCGATCGCCGCCCGATCCACGGCGCTTGAATCAAGAGACATTCACGAACCGTGGTACACGCCAGCGTGACCCCCTCGGGCGCCAGCCCTCTCGATCCGCGGATAACGTTCCTTATGCGTACACCGGTCCCGTTACGGCCGATCCTCTTCGTGCCTGTGGCCCACACCTCGCGATCGACGGACAACGTCCCTTTATGCGTACACCGAACGATGAGCAGGCTCGGTGCATCAGGGTCTCCCGAGTCATTCGGGCCTTGCTAGTGTCTGATTTACGTCGCGCGATACGGTGCGGAGGATGGAGGCGTTCGACGCGCTCTGCGAGCGCGTCCTCGACCGGTTCGAGGCGCTCGGACCCATCGAACTGAAGGGCGTGGCGGACCCGGTGCCGTTGTTCCGAGCGGCATCCTCGTGATGGCCAAGGTTGCGCTCCGCGAGACGATCGACGCGGACCTCGGCACGCTGTTCGAGTTCCAGGCCGATCCCGAGGCGAGCGCGATGGCCGCGTTCCCGTCGCGCGACCTGCCCGCGTTCCTCGAGCACGAGGCGAAGATCAAAGCCGACCCATC
>JBKPKU010000205.1:0-23928 GCA_046731295.1 Actinomycetota bacterium | reverse complement strand
GTCGCTATACTTCCCGCCGCTGCCCCCGGGCCGGGGGCGGGGGCCGCACGTCGGGCCCGGGCCCCCATCGTCTAGCGGCCTAGGATTTCGCCCTTTCAAGGCGGCGACACGGGTTCGAATCCCGTTGGGGGCACACAACCGCATACCGAACACGCGCCCGTAGAGGAGTCCGGCCGTCCTCACCGCCCTGTCAAGGCGGAGATCGCGGGATCGAAGCCCGTCGGGCGCGCCAGGAGCTGGCGCCGGCTGAGAGGCCGGCGTTCGGCTCTGGGGCCAGGTAGCTCAGTTGGCAGAGCACGCGGCTGAAAACCGCGGTGTCGGCAGTTCGAATCTGCCCCTGGCCACTCCCCCGAGGGCTAGTTCAAGCTCTCGTGCGCCCGGAGCTCGGCCGAGCGGGCGAGCACCGACTGGTACAGGTCCGCCGAGCGCGGGAACTCCCTATCCGACAGGGCCGCTAGGGCGTCGTGGATGTCGCGGGCGCTGTGGTCGTCGTCCATCTCGTCCCAGGACAGCATCGAGCACAGCCTCCCGTAGTCGAGTTCGAGCAGCGAGCCGGGATCGAACAGGCTCAGCCACTGATGCATCTCGACGACGAGCTCCCCGATCGGTCCGAGCTCGGAGGACCGGAGCACCGGGACTGCGTCCTCGGCCCGCCGCATCGCCTTGCGGGCCGTCGTGAGGTACGAAAGGCGATGGTGCCCCTCGGTTTCCAGGAGGCGGCGCTCGTCATCGTCGAACAGGACGAACCACCGCACCGGCACGTGCCAGGGGCTGTGCATGATCGTCGAGACCTGCCAGGGCTCGCGGCGCCGGAGCCGCCGCAGCTCTTTGGTCGCCCTGCGAGCGCGCGCGTCGGTCACGAACATCGCCGGGTCCTCGAACACGGCCGCCTCTCGGAACGCGAGCATCGCCGCCAGCACGCGGAGGGTGGTCCGCCACGGGCACACGTAGTACCGACCCTCGACGACCTTCACGTACGCACCCTCGGGTCCCTGCGGGACGAGGATCCCCGCCCCCGACGACGTGACCTCCTGCCCGTACCGGAGCGGTCCCAGGCGCAGGCCGTCCACGATGTGACGCTCCCAGTGCGACTGCTCGTGCGGCGGGAACGCCTCGAGCGGCTGGTAGACCCGAAGCTCGGCCGAGGGCACCACGGGGCCCGAGTCTAGTCGCGGCCCGCGACCACGCGCTCGGCGCCGAGGGGACCGGAGGTGTTCGATATCCTCGGGCCGTGAGGGGCCAGAACCTCGTTACCCCCGACGACACGGGCAAACGCGTGACGTTCCAGTACGAGCTCCCGAACGGCTTCGTGGGCGAGGCCGTAGGGGTGCTCGAGTACTTCGATCGCGGGGCGGCCACATACATGGTGCGCCGCAAGGACGGCACGCTCGCCCGCGTGCCGGCGCGTGACGTGCGCTTCGGCAAGGTCGTCGGGTCCTGAGCCCGCCCGGGCTGCTCTCCGAGCTCGCCGCCCTGGCGACGGACCTGGCTCGCCGTGCCGCCGAGATCCAGCGAGAGGGGTCACGGCGCGGGTTCGAGATCCGGGAGAAGTCCGCTGCTGGGGACCTCGTCACCGAGATCGACAGGGCCGGGGAGCGCGCGATCGTCGAGGGCATCCTCGCCGCCCGGGCCGACGACGCGATCCTGGGGGAGGAGGGGACCGACCGCGCGGGGACCTCCGGTGTTCGGTGGGTGATCGACCCGCTCGACGGGACCGCCAGCTACGTGCGCGGCTACCCCGGCTACGCGATCTCGATCGGGATCGAGGTGGACCGCCGGCCCGCCGTGGGCGTCGTCCAGGACGCGCTCGGGCGCGTCACGGTAGGGATCGCGGGCGGGGGCGCCGAACGCGACGGGCGGCCGGTCCGACCCTCGGAGCGCTCGACCCTGGCCGAGTCGGTCCTGGCCACGGGGTTCGGCTACGACCCCGAGATGCGGATCCGTGAGTCCAGAACGCTCACCGAGCTGATCGGCCACATCGCCGACATCCGGCGGAGCGGGTCGGCGGCGATGGACCTGTGCGCGGTCGCATGCGGCGAGGTCGACGCCTACTTCGAGCTTCACCTGGCGCCGTGGGACACGGCCGCCGGCGCGGTCGTGGTGGAAGCGGCCGGCGCGGTCTTCCGGCAGTTCGAGCAGCCGGACGGCGAGCGACTGACGGTGGCATCGCCGGTCGGGTTGCTCGAGCCGATGCTCGGACTCCTGGGGGACGCGGGGCTGAAGGTGACCTAGCCGCCGCGCCGGATCTCGGCGGATTGCTCGACGTCGTGCAGGACCACGAGCAGGTCGTCCACGTTGAACGGCTTGGCCACGAACGCGTCGGCGCCGAGCTCGGCCGCCCTCGCGCGATCGCGCAGGCTCGAGCGCGCCGAGACCACGATCACGCGCGGGCGTTCCCGCTCCGGGAACTCCTGCAACCCCTCCAGGAAGGCCCAGCCGTCCATCACGGGCATCACGATGTCGAGCAGCACGACGCGCGGGTGGTGCTCGCGAACCTCCTCGAGCGCGGTGCGGCCGTCACGCGCCGACAGCGTCTGGTAGCCCTCGGCCTCTAGGCTGAACTCCAGCATCCAGATCAGCTGGGGCTCGTCGTCGACGACGAGGACGCTCGTGGACGTGTTGGTCATCATCACGCTGAGGTATCGGCGGTATCCGGGCCGAGAGCATCGGCCCGGCGGGCGGTTTGGCTTACCCGGCCGGACTCCCCCGGAGGAAGGGGGGCTGCCCTCGGGTGGCGTACGGCGCGATAGTCACTCCTCGGCAGGCCGGCGATCGATCCCGGTCGACGGGCCCGTGACCTGGGTCCGCGGTCAGGTTCGGACGGCGCCGATGCGGTAGGCGGGGTGGCCGGCCGACGTTGCCCGGGCGACGACGGCGTCTGCCTGCTCGGGCGGGACGACCACGACCAGGCCGATCCCCAGGTTGAACGTGGAGCGCAGGTCGTCGGTGGAGACCGCCCCCTCCGCCGCGAGCAGCTCGAACACCGGCGGGACGGGCCAGGCGTCCCACTCGACGTCGGCGTTCGCGCCCTCGGGCAGGGCGCGCGGAAGGTTCTCGACGATCCCGCCGCCGGTGATGTGCGCCGCCGCGTGGACCAGGCCGTCACGCCCCAGCGCCAGCACGAGCTGCGCGTAGATCGCGGTCGGCTCCAGCAGCTCGTCGGCGAGCGGGCGCTCGAGGGGCGGGACGACCTCGTCGAGGTCGAACGCTCCTCGGTCGAGCAGGAGGGTGCGCACCAGCGAGAAGCCGTTCGCGTGCATGCCCGTGGACGCGAGCCCCACCAGGGCGTCGCCGTCTCGAACGCGTTCGGGACCGATCCGATCGTCCTCGGTGACGACGCCGACGCAGAAACCGGCGAGATCGAACTGATCGTCGGCCATCACGCCGGGATGCTCGGCGGTCTCGCCGCCGAGCAGCGCGCAGCCGGCGCGGCGGCAGCCCTCGGCCACGCCGCCCACGATCGCGGCCACACGCTCGGGTTCGACGCGGCCGACGGCGAGGTAGTCCAGGAAGAACAGCGGCTCGGCGCCGGTGCACACGACGTCGTCGGCGCACATTGCCACGAGGTCGATCCCGACCGTGTCGACGCGGCCGGCCAGCCGCGCGACCTCGAGCTTGGTGCCGACGCCGTCGGTGGAGGCCGCGAGGTACCGGCCCTCCCCGATCTCGAACAGCCCGGCGAACCCGCCCACGCCTTCGGCGAGCTCGGGCCGCGTCCCTCCCGACCCGATCTCGCGTATCAGCTCTACGGCCGCCGCCGCGGCGTCGAGGTCGACCCCCGCGCGACGGTACGCCCCGGTCACGACTTCGCCGGGTGCTCGAGCAGGAACTTGCCGGCGTGCTCGGGGATCGGGATCGGATATTCGCCGTCGAAGCACGCGCGGCAGAACGAGTCCACGTCCTGGCCCGTGGCCGAGACCATCCCCTCGAGCGACAGGTAGCCAAGCGAATCGGCGCCCACGTACTCGCGGATCTGCTCGACTCCGAGGTCGGCGCCGATCAGCTCCTGGCGGGTCGACATGTCGATCCCGTAGAAGCAGGGCCAGCGGATCGGCGGGCACGTGATGCGGAGGTGCACCTCGGCGGCGCCCGCCTCGCGGAGCGCCTGCACGATCTGCCGCGTCGTCGTCCCCCGCACGATCGAGTCGTCGATCACGACGAGCCTGCGTCCGCGGACCGCGTCCGGCATCGGATTGAGCTTCAGTTTCACGCCGCGCTCGCGGATCGACTGCGAGGGCTGGATGAACGTGCGTCCCACGTAGCGGTTCTTCATCAGGCCCTCGCCGTAGGGGATGCCCGAGACCTCCGAGTAGCCCTGCGCGGCCGAGTGCGCCGTGTCGGGGACCGGGATCACCAGGTCGCCGTCGGCCGGCGCCTCGAACGCGAGCATGCGCCCGAGCGCCCGCCGGACCTCGTGCACCGTCCGCCCACGGATCCGCGAGTCGGGCCGCGCGAGGTACACGTACTCGAAGATGCAGAGCGCGGCGCGTTCGGCCTGCCCGAACCGCCTCGACTCCAGACCGCGCTCGTCGATGCGGATCTGCTCGCCGGGCTCGACATCGCGCACGAACGTCGCGCCCACGATGTCGAGCGCGCACGTCTCCGAGGCCACGCAGAAGCCGTTCGGCAGGCGGCCGATCGAAAGCGGCCGCAGACCGTGCGGGTCGCGCGCCGCGAAGATGCTCCGCTCGTCCATCACCACGAACGAGAACGCGCCCTCCAGCGACGGCAGGACGTCCGTCAGGGCGTCTCCGAGCTCCTCGGACGGGTGCCGGGCCAGGATCGTGGCCACGAGGTCCGAGTCCGTGGTCGCCGAGCCTCCGCGCCCGACGCGTTCGACCAACTCGAGCGTGTTCACCAGGTTGCCGTTGTGCCCGAGCGCGAGCGAGCGCTGCCCGTCGGTCTTGAACGCCGGCTGCGCGTTGTCCCACGTCGTCGAGCCGGTGGTCGAGTAGCGATTGTGACCGATCCCGAGGTCGCCGCGGAGCGTCGACAGGGTGGCCTCGTCGAACACCTGGGATACCAGGCCCAGCTCCTTGAACACCAGGAGGTGCTCGCCGTCGGAGACCGCCATCCCGGCCGCCTCCTGGCCGCGGTGCTGCTGGGCGAACAGCGCAAAGTAGATCAGCCGCGCGACGTCTTCGCCGGGCGCCCACACGCCGAAGACACCGCACTCCTCCTTCGGCCCACCCTCCCGCTTCGGACCCTCGGCTCCCACGCGAGCCGATGCTAGCACCGCGTTTTCCACAGCCCGGACGTCGGCTCCGCTCATCCCGCGAGCAGCTCGGGGATCGCGCCCTCGTAGTGGGCGGCGATCTCGGCGACGTCCATCTCGAACACCCCATCGAACACGATCCTCGGGCCGCCCGTCTCGCCGAGCCGGAAGAACGGCACATGCATGGCCTCCGCCGTGTCCTCGAGCTCGGTCGAGCGCTCCGGCGCCACCGAGACGACGGCGCGGCTCGCCGACTCCGAGAACAACCCGACGTGCGCCGGCACGTCCCCCGGCGGCGACGCGGCGAACCCGGTGCGGCCGGCGATCGCGGACTCGGCGAGGGCGACCGCGATGCCGCCCTCGGCGCAGTCGTGGGCGCTCCGGAACAGATCCGAGCGGGCGCCCTCGATCAGCAGAGCGTGGAGCCGGCGCTCGCGGTCGAGGTCGAGCGCCGGCGGCCGGCCCGCCACCGTCCCGAGCACGGTCTCGGCGAACTCGGACCCGCCGAGCTCGGCGAACGTCTCCCCCAGCAGGTAGATCCACGACCCGCTGCCCTCGAACGCGCCCCGGACCGCGAGCCGGTAGTCCTCGATGAGCCCGAGCATGCCGATCACCGGCGTTGGCCAGATCGCCGAGTCGCCGGCCTCGTTGTAGAAGCTCACGTTCCCGCCGGTGACCGGGGTCTCGAACGCGCGGCAGGCGTCGGCGATCCCCCGCACCGACTGCGCGAGCTGCCACATCACCCCGGGACGCTCGGGGTTGCCGAAGTTCAGGCAGTTGGTGATCGCGAGCGGCGTCGCGCCCATGCAGGCCACGTTGCGCGCGGCCTCGGCCACCGCGTGCGCCGCCCCCAGGTAGGGGTCCAGCGCGCCGAACCGGCCCTTGCCGTCGGTCGACAGCGCGAGCGCCTTCAGCGTGCCTTCGATGCGAACGAGCGCCGCATCCGAACCCGGGGCGACGACCGTGCCGCCCTGCACGATCGAGTCGTACTGCTCCCAGACCCACCGCTTGCTGGCGACGTTGGGCGAGCGAAGGACGGCGACGAACGCCTCATCCGCCGGCGTCGTGACCGCGGCGAACGTCGGGTCGTCTGCCATCGCGTCGGTCAGTTCCTCCGGCGCGGTCATCGGTCGCGCGTACGCGGGGCCGTCGTCCGCGAGCGATCGCGCCGGGACGTCGGCCACCGCCGCGCCGGCCGCCGAGACGCGGAGGCGGCCGCCCTCGACGAGCCTGCCGATCGTGGCGGTGGTGAGCCCCCAGCGCTCGCACACCGCCCGGACATCGTCCAGGCGTTCGGGGTGGACGATCGCGAGCATCCGCTCCTGCGACTCGCTGGTCAGGATCTCGAACGGTTCCAGGTCGGGCTCGCGCAGCGGGACGGCGGCCAGGTCGAGCTCGGCGCCCATGCCGGCGCGGGCGGCCGACTCGCTGACGGCGCAGGTGATGCCGGCGCCGCCCAGGTCCTGCAGGCCCTCGAGCAGGTCGCGCTCGACCAGCTCGAGCGACGCCTCGATCAGCAGCTTCTCGGCGAAGGGGTCGCCGATCTGCACGCTCGGCCGGCGCTCGTCGGCGCCCTCCTCGAGGGTTCGTGACGCGAGGACCGACACGCCGCCGATGCCATCCCGCCCCGTCGCCGCGCCGAACAGCACCAGCAGTGAGCCCGCGTGCACCTCGCGGCCGGCGGTGACGAGCCGTTCGGCCGGAGCGAGGCCGACGCACATCACGTTGACCGTGGGATTGGCCGAGTGCGGTTCGGCGAATCCGATCTCGCCGCCCACGGTCGGCACGCCGATGCAGTTGCCGTAGCCGCCGATGCCCGCCACCACGCCGCCGAGGAGCCAACGGTTGCGTTCGTCTGAGAGCGGGCCGAACCGCAGCGGGTCCAGCAGGGCGACGGGTCGCGCGCCCATCGAGATGATGTCACGCACGATCCCCCCCACCCCGGTGGCCGCGCCCTGGTAGGGCTCGACCGCGGAGGGGTGCGAGTGGGACTCGATCTTGAACACGGCGGCGAGACCGTCCCCGACGTCCACGGCGCCGGCGTCCTGGCCCGGGCCCACCAGCACCGACGGCCCCTCGGTGGGGAGCGTGCGAAGGTGGACCTTGGAGGACTTGTAGGAGCAGTGCTCGGACCACATCGCCGCGTACATCGCGAGCTCGTCGTCGTTGGGATCGCGGCCGAGCGCCGAACGGACGTCCTGGAACTCGTCGTCGGTCAGGCCGAGCCTGAGATGGAGAGGCTCCGAAGCGCTCACGCCGCGCGGGCCAGGGCGATCGAGAGCAGCGACGCGAACATCGGCTGGCCGCCCGTCGCCCCCACGTCGGGGTCGACGGCATGTTCCGGATGCGGCATGAGGCCGACGACGTTGCCGACGTCGTTTCGGATCCCGGCGATCGCGTTGGAGGCGCCGTTGGGATTGGCCTCGTCGACCGGAGCGCCGTCGGGCGAGCAGTAGCGGAACACGACCAGCCGCTCGGCCTCGATCCGCTGCAGGTCGGACGCCGAGGCGACGAACTGCCCCTCCCCGTGTTTCACCGGCACGCGCAGGACGTCGCCGGGCACGATCTCGGCCGTGAGCGGGGACGCCGAGGTCTCGACCCGCACGTCGACCCAGCGGCAGACGAACCGCAGCTGACGGTTCCGGATCAGCGCGCCGGGCAGCAGCCCGGCCTCGCACAGGATCTGGAAGCCGTTGCAGATCCCGACCACCGGCCCGCCCCCCTCGGCGAACGCCTGCACATGGTCCATGATCGGCGCGAAGCGCGCGATCGCGCCGCACCGCAGGTAGTCGCCGTAGGAGAAGCCGCCCGGCAGGAGCACGGCGTCGACGCCGCGCAGGTCGCGTTCGGCGTGCCAGAGCCGGACGCCTTCGCCGCCCATGAACCGAACGGCCCGCAGCGCGTCGCGGTCGTCGAGCGACCCGGGGAAGGTGACGACGCCGACCCGCGGCGGGCGATCGGTCACGGCACCCGAAGGTTCATCGGCCCACCTGTTCGGCGCGCAGGATCTGGAAGTCCTCGATCACGGGGTTCGAGAGCAGCCGCTTGGCCATCTCCTCGGCCTGCGCCTGCGCCGCCTGCTCGCTCCCCGCCTCGATCGTGAGCTCGACGTGGCGGCCGACGCGCACCCCGCTGACATTGCTCCATCCCATCGCCGGCAGCGAGCCCTCGACGGCCTTGCCCTGCGGGTCCAGGAGCCCCGGCTTCAACTGGACGAGCACCTCGAACTTCACGTTCACGCGTGGTCCAGTCGGAGGCGTTCGAGGTCGGCGGCCTCGGCCACCGCGTCTTCACCCGAGGTCACGCCGCTCAGGTGGCGGTAATGGTCGAACGGGTCGCCCGTGATCCGCCGGTAGGCCTCCCGGTACTTCTCCGAGGTCCGTTCGATCACCTCCGCGGGCAGCTCGGGCGACGGCGGCTCGTGGTCCCACCCGCTCGCATCGAGCCAGTCGCGGACGAACTGCTTGTCGAACGACGGCTGCACCCGCCCGGCCTCGTACCCGTCGGCCGGCCAGAGCCGCGACGAGTCGGGCGTGAGCACCTCGTCGATCAGGATCAGCTCGCCCCCGGCGAACCCGAACTCGAACTTCGTGTCGGCCACGATGATGCCGCGCTCGGCCGCGACCTGGGCGCCGCGCTCGAACAGCGCGACCGAGACTTCGCGCAGGCGCTCGGCCATTCCGCGTCCGACCAGGTCAACCGTCTGGTCGAACGTGAGCGGCAAGTCGTGCCCCTCGTCCGCCTTGGTGGTCGGCGTGAAGATCGGCTCGGGCAGGCGCGAGGACTCCTCGAGCCCCGCCGGCAGCGGCACGCCGCACACGTGCCCCTCCGCCCTGTACTGCTTGAGGCCCGAGCCCGTGAGGTAGCCCCGCACGACGCATTCGACCGGGATCACCTGGGCGCGCGTGGCGAGCATCGCCCGGCCGGCCAGGGCGGGCTCGCTGCGGAACGGCTCCGGGAAGTCGCGCCGGTCGGCGCTGCGCAGATGGTTGCCGACCACGTCCTCGGTCCCCCGCAGCCAGAACAGCGTGAGCCCGGTCAGGACGCGGCCCTTGTCCGGGATCGGATTCGGCAGGACGACGTCGAACGCGCTGATGCGGTCGGTCGCCACCAGCAGCACCAGGTCCTCGCCGACGTCGTAGAGGTCGCGGACCTTGCCCCGGCCGCGGAGCCGGACGTTCGTGTCGCTCAAGGCTCTCGCACCTGGACCTTCTCGAGCCGGTCGAACACCACGTCGAGGTTCCGCAGCGCGCGAAGGGGGTCGAACAGCTCGTCTAGGCGGCCGCCGATGCGGTCCCGAACGCGCTGGTCCCGTTCGAGCACGTCCCGGAACGAAAGTCCCTCGTCCCACGCCCTCGCGGCCGCGGCCTGCACGATCGCGTAGGCATCGTCGCGGGTCATCCCGGCGTCGACGAGCGCGAGCAGCACGCTCTGCGAGAACGCGAGCCCGCCGCCCACCCCCAGGTTCGCGCGCATGCGTTCGGGATGGACGTCGAGTGTCTCGAGCACCTCGGTCATCTCGACGAGCATGAAGTGCAGAGCGGTCGTCGAGTCGGGCAGGATCACGCGTTCGGCCGACGAGTGCGAGATGTCGCGCTCGTGCCAGAGCACGGCGTTCTCGAGCGCGGTCTGCAGGTTGCCGCGGATCACGCGCGCGAGGCCCGTGACGCGTTCGGAGCGCACCGGGTTGCGCTTGTGCGGCATCGCGCTCGAACCCTTCTGGCCCGTCGCGAACCCCTCCTGCACCTCCCGGACCTCGGTCCGCGAGAGGTGCCGGATCTCGGTGGCAATCGCGTCCAGCGTCGACGCCGTGATGGCCAGGGCGCTCATGAGCTCGGCGTGCCGGTCGCGCGCGACGATCTGGCTCGAGGCCTCGGCGGCGCGCAGGCCGAGCTCGGCGCAGACCTGCTCCTCGACCCGCGGATCCACCTGTGCGTAGGTGCCGACCGCGCCGCTGATCGCGCCCACGCTCACCCCCTCTCGGGCGCGGCGCAAGCGCTCGCGGTCTCGGTCGAGCTCGAACGCCCACAGAGCGACCTTGTGGCCGAAGCTCGTGGCCTCGGCCACGACGCCGTGCGTCCGGCCGGCCATCACGGTGTCCCGGTGCGCCAGCGCCAGGGACATGGTCACCCCCAGCAGGCGTTCGAGGGCGGCGAGCAGGAGGTCGCACGCGTCCCGGAGCTGCAGCGCGAGGCCGGTGTCCAGCACGTCTGACGAGGTCAGGCCGAAGTGCACCCAGCGCCCGGAGGGGCCGACCGCTTCGGCGACGACCTGGACGAACGCCGCCACGTCGTGCCGCGTGACGCGCTCGACCCGCTCGACGCCCTCGAGGTCCAACGACGCCCTCGCGCGGATCTCGCGGGCGTCTTCCTCGGGGATCGTCCCGAGACGAGCCCAGGCCTCGGCCACGAGGATCTCGATCTCGAGCCAGTGCCCGAGCCTGGCCCGTTCGGACCAGACCGCGGCCATCTCCGGTGTGACGTAGCGGGGGATCACGGAGCCACGAACGCCTCGGTGAGAAGCCCGGCGGAACGCGGGCTCACAGCCTGAGGCCCTCCGCGAGATCGTCCTTGAACCGCCACAGGCGCTTCTGCACGTCGGGGTCGGCGACGCCCACGATCTCGGCCGCGAGGACCGCCGCGTTCATCGCCGAATCCACACCCACGGTCGCCACCGGCACGCCGCTCGGCATCTGCGCCGTGACGTACAGCGCCTGCTCCCCACCCATCTGATCGGTGGCGACCGGCACGCCGATCACCGGCACGATCGTCCGGGCCGCGACGGCGGCGGCCAGGTGCCCGGAGATCCCGGTCGTGCACACCAGCGCTTTCAGCCCGCGGTCGAACGCCGTCCGCGCATACTCGTCCACGAGGTCGGGGCTGCGCGAGGACGACATCACGCGGACCTCGTGCGGGATCTCGAGCTTCTCCAGGATCGCGGTCGCCTGCTGCATGACGGGGACCTCGGCGGGCGAGCCCACAAGCACACCGACCAGCGGGGCCGGATCGCTCATGTCCCCTCCTCCTTCGCGGCCAGGGCCGCGACATCCGTGCGGTGCTGCATGCCCTCGAACGAGACGCGTCCGACCGCCTCGTACGCGCGGTCACGGGCCTCGGCGATCGAGGGCCCGGCGGCGCTCACGGAGAGGACGCGCCCCCCCGCGGTGACCACTCTACCCTGCCGCTCCGCCGTGCCCGAATGGAACACCGTCACGCCCGCCACGTCCTCGGCCGCCTCGAGTCCCGAGATCTCGAACCCCGCCGGCCCTGGGGCCGGGTAGCCGCCCGAGGCGACCACGACCGTCACACAGGCCCCGGGGAGCAGCTCGACGCGGGAGCCCCCGAGCCTCCCGGCGCAGCACGCGAGGAACAGCCACGCCGGATCCGATCCCAGGAGCGGGAGGACCACCTGTGTCTCGGGATCCCCGAACCGGCAATTGAACTCCAGCACCTTCGGGCCGCGCTCGGTCAGCATCAGCCCCGCGTACAGGACGCCGCGGTACGGCACGCCCTCGGCGGCCATCGCGGCCACCGTGCGTTCGAGCACGTGGGTGCGGATCCGCTCGGCCGTCTCGGCATCCACGAACGGCACCGGTGTGTACGCGCCCATGCCACCCGTGTTCGGCCCGGCGTCGTCGTCGCCCACGCGCTTGAAGTCCTGCGCGAGCGCGAGCGGGACCGCGGTCGTTCCGTCGGCCAGGGCGAACGCGGAGACCTCACGGCCCTCCAGGTGCTCCTCGACCACGACGGTCGAGCCCGCCTCGCCGAACGCGCCCTCGACCAGCGATCGCTCGATCGCGCCCACGGCCTCCTCGCGATCCTCGGTGATGACGACGCCCTTGCCGGCGGCCAGTCCGTCCGCCTTCACCACGTAGGGGGGCCCGAACGCGTCGAGCGCGTCGACCGCCTCGTCCACCGTCCGCGCCGAACGGCTCCCGCCCGCAGGGATCCCGTGCCGCTCGCACAGGCCCTTGGCCCAGGCCTTCGAGCCCTCGAGACGCGCGGCCGCCGCCGATGGACCGAACACCGCGCGACCGCGTTCGGACAGGCCGTCGGTGAGGCCGGCGACGAGCGGGCCCTCGGGCCCGACGACCGTGAGGTCGACGTCTTCGCGTTCGGCCAGGGCGACCAGGCCGTCGAGGTCGTCGGCCGCGACCGGCGTGCAGGTCGCGTGCCGGGCGATCCCGGGGTTTCCTGGGGCGGCCAGCAGTTGGGTCACCGACGGGTCGCGAGACAGGCGCCACGCGAGCGCGTGCTCGCGCCCGCCCGACCCGACGACCAATACCTTCGTCACGTGTTGAGCGTCAGACTCTGCTCGCGGCCCGGTCCCACCGAGACCACGCCGATCGGGACGCCCACGAGCTCCTCGACGCGCTCGAGGTACTTGCGGGCCGCCGCCGGCAGGTCGCCGAACGCCGTCGCCCTGCCGATCTCCTCGTCCCACCCCTCGAGCTCCTCGTAGACCGGCTCGGCGCGGTGGAACAGCGACTGGTGCGGCGGGAAGTCCTCGAACGTCTTGCCCTCGGCGCGGAAAGCGGTGCAGACCCGAACGGTCTTGAAACCCGACAGCACGTCGAGCTTGGTCACGAACAACTCGGTGAGCCCGTTCAGCCTGGCGGCGTACCGAAGGATCACGGCGTCGAACCAGCCGCACCGGCGCTTTCGCCCGGTGACGGTGCCGAACTCCTGCCCGCGCTCGCCCAGCCGGTCGCCGTCGGAGCCGTGGTCCTCGGTGGGGAACGGTCCCGCGCCCACCCGCGTCACGTAGGCCTTGGTGATCCCGATCACGCGTTCGACCTCGCGCGGGCCGATGCCGGCCGAGGCCAGCGCGTACCCGGTGACCGGGTTCGAGGAGGTGACGAACGGATAGGTGCCCTTGTCCAGGTCGAGCATCGTTCCCTGCGCGCCTTCGAGCAGCACGTTCCTACCCTCGCGCAGCGCGTCGTGCAGGAGCTTCGACGTGTCCGTGACGTGCGGGCGCAGGCGCTCGGCGTACCGGATGTAGTCGTCCACGATCGTGGTGGCAACGAGTGGGAGCCGCCCGTAGATGCGCGTCAGGATCTGGTTCTTCTCGCGCAGGACCACCTCGAGCTTCTCGCGGAAGATCTTCTCGTCGAACAGGTCCTGGATCCGAAGGCCGATGCGCGCCGCCTTGTCGCCGTACGCGGGTCCGATCCCGCGCTTCGTCGTGCCGAGCGCGTTCTTGCCGAGGAACCGCTCGGTCACGCGTTCGAGCTCGAGGTGGTACGGCATGATCATGTGGCAGTTGCCCGACACGGTGAGCCGCGACGGGTCGACGCCGATCGCCGCCAGGCCGTCCATCTCGTCCAGGAGCACCTTCGGGTCGACGACCACGCCGTCGGCGATCACCGAGGTGATGTGCGGGTACAGGATGCCCGAGGGGATCAGCTGCAGCTTGAGCGTGTGGCCCTCCGCCAGGATCGTGTGGCCGGCGTTGTTGCCGCCCTGGTAGCGGACCACCAGGTCCATGCGGTCGGCCAGGTAGTCGGTCGCCTTGCCCTTGCCCTCGTCTCCCCACTGTGTCCCGACGACGACGGATGCCGGCATCCGCTAGCCCCGCGACCGGTCCGGGCACACGCCTACCGCTCGATCCGGAAGCTGATGCGAACCTGCGTGTGGTACTCGGAGATCTTTCCGTCGGACACCTGTGCGCTCGTGCCCAGGATGTCCATGGACTCGATGCCGCGGATCGTCTTGGCCGCCTCGGTCAGCGCCTGATGCGCCGCGTCGCGCCAGGACTCGGACGACACGCCGACCAGGTCGATCGTCTTGATCACCGCCATTGCGAATCTCCCTTCTATGCGCCGTTGTAGACGTCGATGAACCGCCGGTAGTTGGCGGCGATCTGCTTGGCGGCCTCCTCCCTACCGAGGTTGCCGTCCACGAACCCCTTCAGCGGATCCCACCAGATCGAACGCCCGATCGCGAACCCGATGTACCCCGGCACGCCCGAGCCGGTCCGCAGCCAGTGATCGACCGCCGCGTCGTCGGCGCCGCGCCCGAGCACGACGCAGGCGACGCCGTCGCGCCCGTCCCGGCGCGTGGTGCCCGAGATCATCTCGCAGTCCTCGCGCGCGTCGATCCCCTCGATCTTCCAGATATCCGGCTCTACGCCGGCGTCCTGCAGCTCGCGGATCGCCGTGTCCATCAGCTTGGGGCGCTCCCTCGAGTCCCATGCCTCCTCGCCACCCGCCGCCTCGATCTGTTCGGGCGTGGGCGGCACAAGCAGCTCGAACAGGAACGTCCGGTCGCGCTCGTGCAGCCAGTCGCCGAGGCGCTTGAGCCGCGCGGACTGGCGGACGTTCATGTCCTGGTTGGACTCGGGGTTGTAGCGCACGAGCACCTTGGAGAAGTTCGGGTCAAATGCCTCGATGTGCTCGCCGAACTCCTCGCCGTACTGGAAGTCGAACTCGTCCTGTCCGCTCTTCTCCACCGGCATCGCGAGGCGGAACCCCATGGCCTTCGCGTCCGGGGCGATGCTGGACCCGAACTGCTCGTCGACCAGCACCCCGGCCGTCGACGGGTCCACGCCCTCGTCCAGCGCCCGACGCGCGCCCTCGAAGATCACGCGCTTGGCGTGTGCGATCTCGCCGGTCTCGTCCTCGTTCGGGTCGCCCTCCACCCCGAAGAACTTCTTCTGGAACGAGCCCCGGTGATCGAACGCCAGGATGTACAGCGACGCGTCGTACCCGAGTCCCATCGGTCCCTCCTCGTTGCGCTACGGCTGCTCGAACGGGTTGGTCGGATCCATGATCTGCACCGGCACGGGCTCGGCGCCCTTCTTGAACAGGCCCGAGTGCGAGGGAGAGCACACCACGAACCCGTAGTGCATCGGGACCGCGAGCCGCGGCTCCATCTTCTTGACGAAACCCGCAGCCTCCTCCCAGTCCATCGTGTACGTGCCGCCGATCGGCACCATCGCTACGTCGGGGTCGAGGCTCTCGAGCTCCGGCAGGGCGTCGGTGTCGCCCGCGTGGTAGTACGTCTGGCCGCCGAACTCGAACACGTAGCCGACCCAGCCGTTCTTCTTCGGATGCATGTCGAGGCGTTCCTCGACCGTGTTGTACGCGGGGACGGCCTGCACCTTGAGGCCGTCGACGTCGATGGCCTGTCCGGGCTCGATCACGGTCACGTCGCCCGAGAACTCCGGGGCGACGTCGCGGGTGGCAACGATCTTCGTCTCGGGCTTGCGCAGCTTCTCGACCTCGTGCGGCTGCAGGTGATCGTGATGCGCGTGCGTGATCATGATGACGTCGGCGGGGACGGCATCGGTGACTCCCCACGGGTCGACGTACACCACCGGCCCCTCGCCCTGCCACCGGAACGCCGCCTGCCGGAACCACGTGACCCCTTCGAGCATGGCCGCCTCCTCGCTTCGCGTCTCGGAAGTAGTCTTGCAAATCGTCGTGGTTGCGCGCGAGCCGATCGAGACCGAGGGGGGCGTCCGGGCCTCGGTCTCGCTCCTGCGACGCAACGGCAACTTCCGGCGCCTGTACCTGGCCTCGGTGATCTCGCTGGGCGGCGACTGGTTCCTGCTGATCGCCCTGTTCGGGTTGATGCTCCGTCTCACCGACCAGGCGATCGCCGTGGCCTTCACGATCGCGGCGCAGGACCTGACCTACTTCCTGGCGAGCCCGTTCGCCGGGGTGCTGGCCGACCGGCTGGACCGGCGCCGGCTGATGATCGCGTGCGACCTGGCACGGGCCGTCATCGTGCTGGGGTTCCTCCTGGTCCGCACGGATGACCTCGTCTGGCTGGTCTACGTGCTGCTCGCGCTCACGGCCGTGTTCGCGGCCGCGTTCGAGCCGGCCTCGATGGCCGCCCTGCCGAACCTGGTCGACGGGCGCGACCTGTCGATCGCAAACGCCCTGTCTGGCTCGCTGTGGGGCACGATGCTTGCGGTCGGCGGCGCTCTGGGCGGGGTGGTCGCGGGCGTGTTCGGGACCGATGCGGCGATCGTCGTCGACTCGGTGTCGTTCCTGCTCTCGGCACTGCTGATCCTGCGCATCCATGCCTCGTTCGCCGAGAGCCGGGCGGCGGCGCACGAACGCCCCTCCCTGCGCCAGGACACCGCCGACACCGTGCGCTACGCACGAAAGGACCATCGCGTGCTCGCGTTGTTGGCCGTGAAGTTCGGTTGGGGGGTGGCCGGGGGCGTGCTCGTCCTGCTGCCGCTGCTGGCGCTCGGGGAGTTCCGCGCGGGCGAGATAGGGCTCGGGCTGCTGATGGCCGCGCGCGGCGTGGGCGCGCTGATCGGCCCGTTCCTCGGGCGTGCGCTCGCGGGCCCGCAGGACCGGCGGCTGTTCGGTGCCATCGGGGGGGCACTCGCGACGTTCGGGTTCGGGTACGCACTGCTCGGGCTCGCGCCGGCGCTGATTTTCGCAATGGGCGCCGTGCTGGTGGCGCACACCGGCGGCGGCGCCCAGTGGACCCTATCGTCCTACGGCCTGCAGCGCGTCGTGCCCGACCGCATCCGGGGGCGCATCTTCGCGGTCGACGGCATGCTTGTCACGCTCACGTTTGGCACCTCGAGCATCCTCACGGGGTGGCTCGCGGACGTGATCGGGGCGCCGGCGACCGCGTTCGCCATGGGCGCGATCGCGTTCGGGTGGGCGGTCGTGTGGACGCTCCTCACGGGCGACGTCCGGCGCGCGACGATGCTCGAGGGTTGCGGCCCCGCCCCCGAGCTCGAGCCGGCCTGAACTCGGGGGGCCGCTCGCGCGCGTTACGCGTCCGGCGTTCCCGGCGGTGGCGGGGGCGTGCCGGTGGGCTCAGGCGTCGGCGCAGGTGGCGCGGCCGGAGGCGGCACCTGCGGCCCACCGAACGTCACGCCGGGCTGGTCCGCCCCGAACGCCACCTGCGGCGCGCCCGCCTCGCGCAACGCGTCTTCGACCTCGAAGAACTCCTCTTCCTTGAAGCCGAGCGCCGACGCGATCACGACCGAGGGGAACTGCTTGACCCGCTGGTTGTAATCGCGCACGTTGGCGTTGTAGAAGCGGCGCGAGGTCTGCAGCCGGTCCTCGGTGTTGGCGAGCTCCTGCTGCAGCGCGAGGAAGTTCTGGTTCGCCTTCAGGTCCGGGTAGTTCTCGACCACGGCGAACAGCTGGCGCAGGGCCGCGACCAGCGGCCCCTCGGCCGCCGCCTGCTCGGCCGGCGAGCCGGTCGCGGAAGCGGCCGCCGCGCGCGCCCGCGTGACGTTCTCGAAGACCGTGCGCTCGTGGGACGCGTAGCCGCGCACGCTCTCGACCAGGTTGGGGATCAGGTCGTACCGACGACGGAGCTCCGTGTCGATGTTCGCCCACGCGTCCTTGATGAGCTGGCGCTGCGACACGAACCGGTTGTACGAGATGACCCCAAAGATGACGATCAGCAAGATGACCCCGCCGATGATGAGGAGGGTCCAGCCCACGGTCGTTCCTTTCTCGAAGGGTGCGCGGAAGCCTAGTCCCTCGGGCGCTTGGCGGCGACCCTAGGACGCGGGGTCGGGGCGTTCGGGGACCGTGGCCGAGCCCGCGCGGCGCTCCCCGGCCTCCTCGATCAGGCGGGCGAACGCCTCCAGGCGCTCGAGCGGCTCCTCGATGCCCGCCGATGCGGGGCCGTAGGCGAGCGCCAGCGAGCCGTTCATCTCGAACCCCCAGGGCTCCTCGAGCTTGGACAGCCAGGCGACCATCGGCGGCCCGAGCAGGGCGCCGGCGAGCGCCGCATCGCCGCACCGGACGACCCAGCGATCGGCCGGAAGATTCTCGACCTCGACGGTCTCGAGCGCGGGAACGATGAGGAGGTCGGCGAGCCGGACCGACTCGACCACCAGCGGGAGCATGACGTGCGCGGCCGGCGCCATCGCGCAGGCGAAGCGGGTCCCGTCGTACCCGTCCCTAGGCGGGCACGTGAGGTCGAAGCGCTTGACCTCGAGCGCGTGCCAGGTGCCCCACCGGATGTCGTCGACCTCGGCCCGGTCGCAGCGCCCGAACAGCGCGAACGGGTACGAGAGCAGGCCGAACGGATCTCCACGCTCGAGCCGCAGCCCGACGCCCTCGCTGCGAAACGCGGCGCGCTCGCGCTTGACGCGGCCCTTGAGGCGCAGGTTGATCGCAACGACCCCGCCGACGAACGCCACGAGCACGATCACCGGGGGCAGGAGCTTCAGGAACATCGCCGCCGCGACCGCCGCCGCGAACAGCAGCAGGACCCGTACCCAGGGGTTCATTCCCGAGGTATCGGCCGGCCCGACGGCCCGGCTTAAGGGGCCGCGGTCGCCGGCTGCTCGGCGGCGGCCGGGGTCGTTCCGAACGCGAGCGCGTCCTCCCCCGCGTCGACGACCACCCTGTCGCCCTCCCGGATCTCGCCGGCCAGGAGCTTCATCGCCAGCGGGTCCTGCACCTCGCGTTGGATCAGCCGCTTGAGCGGCCTGGCGCCGAACGCCGGCTCGTACCCTCGGCTCGCCAGCAGGTCGCGCGCGGCGTCCGTCAGCTCGAGCGTGAGCGACCGGTCGGCCAGGCGCCGCGAGAGCAACCCGACCTGGATGTCGACGATCGCGCGGATCTGCTCGGGCCCGAGCGGCTCGAACACCACGATCTCGTCGATACGGTTCACGAACTCGGGCCGGAAGAACCCGCGCACGTCATCCACGATGGCCTCGCGCCGCTTCTCCAGCGGGATCGACGCGTCCTGGAACATCGGGCTACCGAGGTTCGACGTCATGATCACGACCGCGTTGCGGAAGTCCACGGTCCGGCCGTGCCCGTCGGTCAGGCGGCCGTCCTCGAGCAGCTGCAACAGGACGTTGAACACGTCGGTGTGCGCCTTCTCGATCTCGTCGAGCAGCAACACCGAGTACGGGCGGCGGCGGACGGCCTCGGTCAGCTGGCCACCCTCCTCGAATCCGACGTAGCCGGGAGGCGCGCCGACCAGGCGCGAGACCGTGTGACGCTCCTGATACTCGCTCATGTCGATGCGCACGAGCGCCCGCTCGTCATCGAACAGGAACTCGGCGAGCGCGCGTGCGAGCTCGGTCTTGCCGACCCCCGTGGGGCCGAGGAACAGGAACGAGCCGATCGGCCGCATCGGATCGGACAACCCGGCACGCGAGCGACGGATCGCATTCGCGACGGACGACACCGCCTCGTCCTGCCCGACCACTCGCCGGTGCAGCGTCTCCTCCAGGTGGACGAGCTTGGCCATCTCGCCCTCCATCAGGCGCGTTGCCGGGATGCCGGTCCACTTCGACACGACCTGCGCCACGTCCTCCTCCGTGACCTCCTCATTCAACATCTTCTGCTCGCGCTGGACCTCCTCCAGCCCGGCGTTCTCCTGCTCGAGCGCCTTCTCGAGCTCGACGAGCCGGCCGAATCGCAGCTCGGCCGCGCGCTCGAGGTCCCCGTCGCGCTCTGCGCGCTCGAACTCGCCGCGGGCCGCCTCGATCTCGCCCTTCAGCGCCCGGATCCGGTCGATCCGCTCCTTCTCCTGGCCCCAGTGGCCGCGCATGGCGGCCGAACGCTCCTGGAGGTCTGCCAGCTCCTGCTCGAGCTTCTCGAGCCGCTCCCTCGACGCGGCGTCGGACTCCTTCCGCAACGCGGCCCGCTCGATCTCGAGCTGTACGATCCGGCGCTCGACCTCGTCGATCTCGATCGGGACCGAGTCGATCTCCATCCGCAGCCGGCTCGCGGCCTCGTCGACCAGGTCGATCGCCTTGTCCGGCAGGAAGCGGCCGCTCACGTACCGGTCCGAGAGCACCGCGGCCGCAACGAGCGCGGGGTCCTGGATGCGAACGCCATGGTGCACCTCGTACCGCTCCTTCAGGCCGCGCAGGATCGCGATCGTGTCCTCGACGCTCGGCTCGCCGACCAGCACCGGCTGGAAGCGGCGCTCCAGCGCGGGGTCCCTTTCGATGTGCTCGCGGTACTCGTCCAGCGTGGTGGCGCCGATCGCGCGCAGCTCGCCGCGGGCGAGCATGGGCTTCAGCATATTGCCGGCGTCCATCGCGCCCTCGGCCGCGCCGGCGCCGACGATCGTGTGCAGCTCGTCGATGAACGTGACGACCTGCCCCTCCGACTCGGCGATCTCCGCAAGAACGGCCTTGAGCCGCTCCTCGAACTCCCCCCGGTACTTCGAGCCCGCGACCATCGCGCCGAGGTCGAGCGCGACCACGCGCTTGTCCTTGAGCGACTCGGGCACGTCGCCGGAGACGATCCGCTGGGCGAGGCCCTCGACGATCGCGGTCTTGCCGACGCCGGGCTCGCCGATCAGGACCGGGTTGTTCTTCGTGCGGCGCGAGAGCACCTGAATCACGCGGCGGATCTCGTCGTCGCGGCCGATCACCGGGTCGAGCGATCCCTTGCGGGCCAGCTGGGTCAGGTCACGGCCGTAGCGCTCGAGCACCTGGACCTTGTCCTCCGGGTTCGGGTCTGTGACGCGGCGGCGGCCGCGCACCTGGGCGAGCGCCGCGAGCATGCCGTCGCGCTCGACGCCGGCGTCGCGCAGGATCCGGGCGGCGCTCGACGTGCCCTCGAGCAGCCCGAGCAGGAGGTGTTCGGTCGAGACGTAATCGTCGCCCATCGCCTGGGCCTCGCGGAAGGCCGCGTCGAGGGCCGTCCCCAGGGCCGGACCGAGCCGCGCCTCTGCCCCCTGCGCGTAGACCTTCGGCAGCCGATCGAGCGCCGCGTCGGCCTGATCGCGAAGCGGCTTGGGCGCCACGCCCATGCCGTGCAGGACCGGGAACACGATGCCCTCGGGATCCGAGAGCAGCGCGAACAGCAGATGCTCGGGCTCGATGGCCTGATGAGTGCGGGCCACGGCCTGTTGCCGCGCCGCTTCGAGCGCGGCCTGAGACTTCATCGTCAGCTTGTTGGCGTCCATCCGTTGCTCTCCCATGCTGCTTGCGTCAGGCCGTACATCGCGTAGTCGCGCGGAGGTCCGCCGGCGGCCGGCATGAATCCCCGCAACACCCCTTCGAAGCCGAAGCCCAGGGATCCGAGCACCGCTCGCATCGGCGCGTTGTCGACGTCCGTCGTGGCCTGGACGCGGATCGCGTCTTCGTGATCGAACAGGTGCGCGGACAGCAGCGCCACCGCCTGCGTCCCGAACCCGCGGCCGCGGTCCGCCTCGTCCCACAGCTCGATGCCGAGCTCCCACACCCCGGGCGGCAGCGCGAACAGTGGGCAGCGGCCCTGCACGTCGCCGACCAGGCGCCCCTCTGCCTCGATCGCGAGCATGATCTCCCAGCCGGCACGCTCGCCCGAACGCTCAATGCGCTCGCGCCGCTCCTGGCGCGCCTCCCGGTCGAGCTCGGAGGGCGGGATCGATTGCATACGTTCCAGCGCGAGATCGACCTCGTCGGGATGGAACCCGCGGAGGCGCACGCGGTCGCCGCGGAGCTCGATCACGTGGCGGCATCCTCCTCGTCGTCCGTCTCCTCCCACTGCCACAGCCGGACGCTGCGCAGCGGAACGATCTCGGCACCGGAGCCACGGCGGCGCATCTGCTCGCGCAGCTCGCGCTCGAGCTCCTCCGTGCGCTGGCGCATCTCCGCGAGCTGCTGGCGCATCTCGATGAACAGCTTCACGCCGGCTAGGCTCACGCCGTCGCGCTGGGTGAGCTCCTGGATCATCTGGATGCGCGCGATGTCGCGTTCGGAGTAGCGGCGCGTGTTGCCCGAGGTCCGTTTGGGCGCGAGCAGCCCCTTGCGCTCGTACATCCGCAGCGTCTGCGGGTGCACGCCCGACAGCTCAGCAGCCACGCTGATGATGTAGACGGCGCGCTCCTCGGTGCGCGCGCGCTCCCTTTCGGTCTCGTCGCGTCCGTCGCTCACGGCGATCGTCTCCTCACGCGTCCACGCCCAGGCGCCGGCGCGGCGACTCCCTCTCGGTCTCGCGCAGCTGTCTGAGCAACTCCTTCTCCGGCTTGGAGAGCTTGCGGGGCACCTCGATGCGCGCCGTGACCAGCAGGTCCCCGTGCCCCGAGCGCTTGGGCGCGCCCTTGCCCTTGAGCCGGAAGGTCTTGCCGTTGGGCGTGCCGGCCGGGACCTTCATCGTGACCGGGCCGTTCAGCGTCGGCACATGCACCTCCGCCCCGAGCGCGGCCTCCGCGTACGTGACCGGCAGGTCGAGCGTCAGGTCGGGCCCCTTGCGGCCGAAGAACGCGTGCGGGCGCACCCGAACGCGCACGTACAGGTCGCCCGCCTGCCCGCCCGCGGGACCGGGTTCGCCGCGCCCGGCCAGCCGGATCCGCGCGGCGTCCTGCACGCCGGCCGGGATCTTGACCTGGAAGCTTCGCGTGCGGCGCCGGCTGCCGGTGCCACCGCAGGTCGGGCACGGCGTCTCGACGACGCGTCCCGAGCCGTAGCAGTTCGGACAGGTCTGGCTCATCTGGAATGGGCCCTGGTTCACGGCCACGGCCCCCGAACCACCGCACCGCGGACAGGTGATCGGGCTCGTTCCCGGCGCGGCGCCGCTGCCGTGGCAGGTCTCACACGGCGCGGGGCCCTGGATCCGAACCGGGACCGTCGTGCCCGACATCGCCTCGTCGAACCCGACCGTGACCGTCGTCTCGAGGTCCGCCCCGCGAGTCGAACGCTGCGCGCCGCGCCCACCGGCGCCTCCGAACAGCCCGCCGAACAGGTCGCCGAGGTCGCCGAGGTCCTCGAATCGCACACGCCCACCGCCGGGGAAGCCGCCCGGGAACCCGCCGGACCCCCCGCCCGGGAAGCCGCCGCCGGGGACGCCGCCGGCGCCGAACCCGGACGCGGCCATCTCGCGCACCTGGTCGTACTGCTTGCGCTTGTCCTCGTCTCCCAGCACGTCGTAGGCGGCCGAGATCTCCTTGAACCGGTCCTCGGCCTCCTCGTTGCCCGGGTTCGTGTCGGGGTGGTTCTGTTGGGCGAGCTTGCGATAGGCCTTCTTGATCTCGGCCGGGGACGCGTTCTTGGGCACGCCGAGGTCCTGGTAGTAGTCCTTGTCGAACCATTCGCGACGGACGTCGCCGTTCACGGACCCTCCTCGTTCCTTGGCCCTCAGTCTCCGGTGCGCTCGACGCGCACGCTCGCCGGGCGGATGACGATCCCCCGCAGCGTGTAGCCCTGCCGGAACACCTCCGCCACGTGCGGCTCGCCCTCACCCTCTCCCGTCTGCATCAGCGCCTCGTGCTCGTTGGGGTCGAATGCCTTGCCCTCGGCCTCGATGCGCTCCAGGCCCTCGGACCGCAGCGTCTCGGCGAGCTTGGCGTACACGAGCTCGACGCCCTTGCGGAACGCCTCGAAGTCCGGCTGGCGCTCGGCCGCGATCAGCGCGAGGTCGAATTCGTCCAGCACCTCGAGCAGCCCCTGCACGAAACGCTGGAGCTCGGCGTCGACGAGCCGCTCCTGCGAGCGGGTCATGCGCTTGCGGTAGTTCTCGAACTCCGCCTGCATCCGCTGCAGGTGATCCCGGTACTCGGCCGCCTCGGCGCGCGCGCGGGCGAGCTCGTCGGCGCCCTCGGCCGGAGCAGGCGACGCACCGGAGGCGTCGCTCGCCCCATCCGCCGTGCGGGAGGGCGACGCCGCCTCGGCGTCGCCCTCCCGATACCGGCGCTTGTCGACGACGCGGACCTTCGGCCGCTGCTCGTCGCGATCGCGCTCGTCGTGCTCGGTCACGAGGTCGCCTTGATCTCGATCCGCTTGGGCTTGGCGCGCTCGACCTTGGGCACCTCCACGCGAAGGAC
>JBKPKU010000204.1:0-3369 GCA_046731295.1 Actinomycetota bacterium | reverse complement strand
CTGGTCATCGGCTCGGACAACTCGTCGAACTCCAAGCGCCTGGCCGAGGTCGCCCGCGACCTCGGGACCCCCGCCCACCTGATCGACGACGAGACCGAGGTCGACCCGGCGTGGCTCGACGGAGCCGAGGTCGTCGGGCTCACGAGCGGGGCGTCCGCGCCCGAGCGCCTCGTCGAGCGGCTGCTCGTGTGGCTCGCCGGGCAGGGCGCGACCGAGGTCGAGGAGCTCCGCCTGACCGAGGAGCACCTTCGCTTCTCAGACGTGCGCGTCTGACGGACGCGGCTCGGCTCCAGGAGACGAGCCTCCCTAGGTGGTGGTGGGCGCCGTCACGCGGCAGAGCGCGTCGAGGGCGTCGGCGCCCTCCTCCGGGCCCACCGCGATCAGGCGGTCGCCGGCGCGGAGCATGAACGGGCCGCGCGGCCGGTAGATCCACCGGGCGCCGCGCTGGACCGCGAGGACGAACATCCCCGTCTCCGTCTCCAACTGGAGCTCGCGAAGCGTCCTACCGTCGGCCGGGGTGCCGGGCTCGACCACCGTCTCGGCCGAGGTCTCCTCGGTCTCCTCGAGCGCGACCTGCACTACCGGGTGCAGCGGCTCGCCGTGTTCGACGTACCACGTGAGGTCGCGCGCGGCGTCGCACATCGACTCGCTGGCGCTGCCGAGCCGAAGCAGCCCGCGCAGCTCGTCGGGGTTGCGGGCCTCGGGCGCCGCGCGCAGGACCCACGACTCGAGCTCGTCGTGCAGGGCGTCGCTCTGGGCCTCGAGTGCCCCCACCTCGGCCGCGAGGGCGCGGTTGTTGAACAGGATGGAGGAGTAGGCCAGGCCCACCGCGGCCTCGGACTGGTCCTTCATCTCGACCAGGATGTCGACGGCGCGGTCGAGCTCGGACAGCGGCGGCGCGTCGACCTCGTCGGGTTCGGGCCGGCCCCGGCCGCCGGCGAGCTCGCGAAGCAGCGCGACGCCCTCCTCCGGCCCGCGGACCAACAGGACGTCCCCCTCGGAGAGCACGTCGTCCGGCCCCGGGTCGAACTGCCACTCGATCCCGCTGCGGATCGCCATGACCCACATGCCGGTCTCGGTCGGCAGCGACAGGTCGCGGAGCGCGCGCCCGGTCACCTGGGCGCCGGCACGAACCTTCACCCGGGCGGTCATCTCGTCGGCGTGGCGGAGGTCGCGACGCAGCGCGTCGGGGATCCCGAGCCGCGCCTGCACCACCCGGGCTATGTCGGAGGCCGCGTCGCCGACCTTCTCGACCGCGTCGGCGATCCAGAGCACGCCCGCCATCGCCTCGGCATCCTCCGGGCTCCGGGCGGCGAGCATCGCCACCTCGCGGAGCCGGCGGAGGTGGCCGTTCATGCGGTCCTCGAGGCGCTCGACCTCGCTGGCCAGCTTGTCCTCGTTAAAGAACACCGCGGCGTACGCGAGGTCGACCATGAGCTCGGAGGCGTCCTTGGCCTCGATGAGCAGGTCCTTGACGCTGTTGGGTTGGTCATCCATGGGGGAGCACGCCCAATGATGTCATGACGAACAGCACCACGGCGATGCCGGCCAGGTCCATCACGCTCGTGATGATAGGGACGCTCTGGTTGTCCGGGTCCAGGCCGAACCGATAGGTCCCGATCGCCAGGTAGTAGCTCGCGGCCAGCGTGACGGGGGTCACCAGAAGCCCTGCTAGGAACGTGCCGCCCACAAGCGTGCCGAACCCGGGCATCCCGGGCAGGCCGGTGGCCTCCCCGAGCCCGTAGGCGATCACGCCCACCAGGAGGAAGACCGTCACCGCCAGGCCGACGACGATCGACGCGTCGACCAACGCCGGGGTCTCGGGCAGGCCGCGCGCCGTGATCACCCCGATCTGGAGCTTGGAGGTCGTGCGCGACGCGAAGATGCCGCCCAACGCGCCGGCCTGCGAGACGAACGGCGGGATCAGCGCAAGCAGCACCGGTACCAGGACCAGCTGGTCCTGCCGCGCCCTCAGCAGCGTCCCCGCCAGCACGTCCAGGATCGGGGTGAGCAGGATGACCGCGGTCATCTCCAGGACGATCCGACGGATCACGCGGTCACCCACGGTGTAGGAGCGGATCGTCGCGTACACGGCGACGGCGATCGCGATCACGGCCGCGGGGACCGCCACCGCGTTCGAGTGCAGCAGGTACGTTGCCAGGTACAGACACGGCAGGGTGGTCATGTCGCCCAGCGCGGTCACCATCGGCGTCGAGACCGAGTCCAGGTCCCAGCCGCGCCGGTACGACGCGACCGACAGCCCGACCGTGATCAGCAGCACCAGCGCGGCGCCGATCGCGCCACCGACGATCGAGACCGTTGCGAGTTGCCAGAACGGGATCGACGGCTGCCCGAACGCGGCGGACACGAGCACCGAGAGCAGCGCGAGCCACAGCGCCGAGGAGAACGTCGAGACGACCGCCACGTACACGTTGCGCTGCAGGACGCTCCCGGGCTTGAGCGTGGGATCGAGCAGGCCGGCCACGTTCGCGGTGCCCAGACGCGCGCCGATCGCGCCGAAGATCGTCCCCTTCATCCCGACCGCGGCCGGGATCAGGACGATCAGGCCGGGCAGCTCCTCGAGCGTGCCGGTGACGTGCGCGAGCGTGAGCCCGGCCACGAACCCCGCGAGCGTGCTGATGGCGAGCGCGACCAGACCCTGTCGCAGGGTCCGTTGCTCTGCGCGCCAGTAGGCCCACAGACGCCGCGCACGACGGGGGAACGCCATAACGGTTCGCTCATCGGGTCCTTCTCGGGCTCGGTCACGATCGGGCGGGCTCGAAGAGCCCGAGGCAGTATGCCCTCGGCCTGTGGGCGGCACAACCCCGCGACGCCCCCTGTGCTACGAGGCCCCCTGTGCTACTCGGGGTCTGGAACCCAGTCGCGCGTGAGGAATAGCCAGAAGGCCAGGCCCGCGTAGGGTCCGTAGCGGCGGAACCGGCGCTGGATCGCCGCGTCCGTCACGGCCTTGCGGCCGACCTTCTTCGCGTAGGTGGGGCGCGTCCACGAGTCCAGGATCAGCCGGTGGTAGCGCCCGAGCGTCATCAGGATGTGCGCCGCGGCGTACGGCCCGACACCCGGCAGCGCGAGCAGGCGCTGCTCGAGCTCCTCGTCCGGGAGCTCGTCGGCGGTGGCCGCCCCGAAGGCCTCTAGGTCGAGCTCGCCCCCCGCGACCGAGCGCGCCAGCGAGATCAGGTACCCACCCCGGTACCCCGCGCGCGCGACGTCGTTGTAGAAGCCCTCGCCGGCCTCGGCCATCGCGACCGGCGTGGGGAACGCGCGGCCCCGGGGGCCGTCCCGGTCGGCGTCCGGGGCCGGATCGCCGAGGTGCTGCACGATCGCGTGCACCATCCGGGTGGTGGCCGACCA
>JBKPKU010000203.1:0-5899 GCA_046731295.1 Actinomycetota bacterium | reverse complement strand
TTCGCGGCGCTCGCCTATCGTCGCGCGCGTCCCTGCTGACGACGATCGGAGCCGGCATGGCCAAGGACGTCTACGACATCGGAGAGCTCCCGCCGGTCGGCGAGGTGCCGCCGCGGATGCACGCGCAGCTGGTCCGCCCGGATCGCTACGGCGACCCCGTGGACGCCATCCTCGACGAGGTGATCGACGTCCCCGACATCGGCCCGGGCGAGGCGCTCGTGATGGTCATGGCGGCAGGCGTGAACTTCAACAACGTGTGGGCGGCGCGCGGCGTGCCGGTCGACGTCACGAAGACCCAGGCGCGCTGGGGCGAGCCGACCGACTTCCACATCGTGGGCTCGGACGCGGCCGGGATCGTGTACGCGGTGGGCCAGGGCGTGACGAACGTGCGCGCCGGGGACCACGTGGTCGTGCACGCCGGGCAGTGGGACGCCGACGACCCGTGGGTCGCGGCCGGGAACGACCCGGGTCTCGCGGCCTCGTTCCGGGTCTGGGGCTACGACTCGTGCTGGGGGTCGTTCGCGCAGTTCACCAAGGTTCAGGCGCACCAGTGCCTGCCAAAGGCCGACGCGCTCTCGTGGGAGGAGGCCGCCGCCCCCACGCTAACCGGCGCCACGGCGTACCGCATGCTCCACGGCTGGCCACCGAACACGGTCAAGGAGGGCGACGTCGTCCTCGTGTGGGGGGCGGCCGGCGGGCTCGGGTCGCTGGCGGTGCAGTTGGTGACGCTGGCCGGCGCCAACTCGGTGGGCGTCGTCTCCTCGAAGGACAAGGGCGAGTACGCGACGTCGCTGGGAGCCGTCGGCTTCATCGACCGGACCGGGTTCGACCACTGGGGCGTGCCGCCGAGGTGGGACGCGCCCGAGTGGAAGACGTGGTTCGACGGCGCCAAGGCGTTCGGCAAGGCGATCTGGGACGTGGTGGGCGAACGCCGGAGCCCGAACATCGTGTTCGAGCATCCGGGGCAGGACACGATCCCGACCTCGATCTTCGTGTGCGAACGCGGAGGCATGGTGGTGATCTGCGCCGGTACCACCGGCTACGACACGATGGTCGACGTCCGGTACCTCTGGTACCTGCAGAAGCGCTACCAGGGATCGCACCTGTTCAACGACCAGCAGGCGGCGGCGTTCAACGACCTGGTCCGAGACGGCCGGATCAAGAGGACGCTGGGCGGCGTCTACGACTACCCCGAGTCCGGTCGCGTGCACGCGCTGATGGAGCGTGGCGCGCTGCCCGAGGGCAATGTCGCGGTGCTGATCAACGCGCCCGGACGCGGGCTGACCGGCTTGCCCTAGGCTCCTCGACGAGCTCGACCAGCACGCCGCCCACGCCCTTGGGGTGCACGAACGCGATCCGGGTCCCGCGCGACCCGGCCCTCGGTTCCTCGTCCACGAGCGGGACGCCGCTCGCGCGCAGGTCGTCCAGCGCGTCGGCGACGCTGTCAACGCGGTACGCGACGTGGTGGACGCCAGCCCCGCGGCGATCGAGGAACCGGCCCACCGGCGTCTGGGGCCCGAGGGCGCCCAGTAGCTGCAGGTAGGACTCGCCTACCGCGAACAGGACCTCCTCGACGCCCTGGTCGTCGATCCGCTCGCGGTGCGTCGGCTCGATGCCGAACGTGCGGCGGTAGTGCTCGACGGCCTCGTCGAGGTCGGAGACGGCGATCCCCACGTGGTCGATCTGCGTGAGCCTCACGAGCCCCGCTTCCTCCTCCGGCCCTCGGACAGGGGCGGCTGCAGGCGCTCTATGAGCTCGTACGCCTGGCGGACGTGGTAGGCGCGCAGCGTGAGCGCTCGGGTCACCGAGGCGACGGCCTGGGCGCGCAGGTCCTCGTCGGCTTTGGCCGCGTCGTCGCGCGCGGGGTGCTCCGCGTAGAACGCGGTCAGGTCCAGGAACTGCTGCAGGGACGGCGTGAGCCCGCCGCGCTCGTAGGCGTAGATCGTCGGCCGGGCCGCGGGGAAGCCGCTCGCGGCGGCCGCGTCCTGCACGGCGCGGTACCCGGCCGCGCGGCGGAGCCCCCGCAGGAGCGCGCCGATCGCGCGCGCATCTTCCCTGGTCACGGGCGTGAGCTTCTTCCGGGCCATTGCGCCGCACGATAGCGGCTCGGCCGTCGGGTCCGCTCCGCCGTTCGCAGGGGTGGCGGAAACCAACGACCCGCCATCTAGGGCGAAGGGCCGATGCGACTGCCCCCCGTCGTGCTTAGGATGCCCTTAGCGCCGGAAGGCCGACACGAGGGGTGGACGTGAAGCAGACCAGCCGATCGACCGCTGCGACGACGCTGCACGGAGCCGACGCGGTGGCGCAGGGCCGGGCCGACGTCTCGAGGGTGCGCGAGCGCACGCGCAAGCGCCGCCTGACCCGGCTGATCATCATCCTGGCGCTGTTCGACGGGTACCTGTGGTACCGGTTCATCAGCGACAACCCCTTCCAACTGCCGACGCTCGGGCCCGAGGCGATCATCTGGGCGCCGGTCATGGTGCTGATGTTCGCAATCGTCCTGATGATGATGATGCCGCTGTTCAGCGGCCGATCCCCGCACTCGATCGTCCGGCCGGAGGAGATCGAGGTCGGGCTGGACGAGGTCCGCGGCCTCGATAACCAGGTGGACGAGGTCGGCCGGACGCTGGACGTGTTCCTGGGCTACGCGACGTTCCGCGATCAGCTCGGCGGCAACCCGCGCCGCGGGATCCTGTTCGAGGGCCCGCCCGGCACGGGCAAGACCTACCTCGCCAAGGCGATGGCCAAACAGGCGGGCGTCCCCTTCCTGTTCAGCGCCGCGCCGGCCTTCCAGTCGATGTGGTTCGGCATGACCAACGCGAAGATCCGCGCGTTCTTCCGGCGCCTGCGCAAGCTCGCGCGCAAGGAGGGCGGCGCGATCGGGTTCATCGAGGAGATCGACGCGATCGGCAGCGAGCGCGGCGGCGCGAACGCGAGCCCGGACGAGACCGGCCTGGGGCGGGTCTCGGCGGCCTTCATGGGGCCCGCCGGTTCGGGCATGGTCAACGAGCTACTGATCCAGATGCAGTCGTTCGACCAGCCGCCGTTCGGGGCGCGCTTCAAGGCGCGCATGATCGAGTGGGTGAACGGGTTCCTCACGCCCGAGCGGCGCATCAAGGCCACCAAACCCACGTACAGCAACATCCTGCTGATCGCGGCCACGAACCGCGCCGACAACCTCGACCCGGCGCTGCTTCGGCCCGGGCGGTTCGACCGGCGGCTGTACTTCGACCTGCCGACCAAATCCGGCCGCCGCGAGCTGATCGACTTCTTCCTCGAGCGCAAGACCCACCACGAGCTGCTCGACGACGACCACACGCGGGAGGCCCTCGCGCACGAGACCTTCGCGTACACGCCGGTGATGATCGAGCACCTGCTGGACGAGGCGCTGCTGGTCGCGCTCCGCAATGGGCGGACCGCGATGAACGTGCAGGACATCCACGAGGCCAAGCTCACCGAGGAGCTGGGGTTCAAGCAGCCGGTGAGCTACACCGAGTCCGACCGCGTCTCCGTGGCCACCCACGAGGCGGGGCACGCGACCGTGGCCTACTTCCTGGGCAAGGGGCGTCGGCTCGAGGTGCTGTCGATCATCAAGCGGCGACAGGCGCTCGGCCTGCTCGCGCACGGCGACGAGGAGGAGCGGTTCACGCGCACGCGCACCGAGATCGAGTCCGGCGTCGCGATCGCGCTCGGCGGGCTCGTGGCCGAGGAGGTGTTCTTCGGTGAGAGCGGGACGGGTCCGGCCTCCGACCTGCAGCACGCGACCACGCTGACGGCCCAGATGGTCGGGTCGTTCGGGATGGCTGGCTCTCTGGTGTCATACGACGCGATCGCCGAGGGGCCGATCGGCTCGAAGAACCTCGTCGGCAAGGTGCTGGCCGACTCGGAGGGCAAGGCGCGCGTCGAGGAGATCCTCTCCGAGCAACGCGCCCGCGTCACCGGGCTCCTCGAGGAGAACCGGGACGTGGTGGTGGCGCTGCGCGACGCACTCATCGCGCGCGACGAGCTGGTGGGCGACGAGATCATCCAGCAGGTCGAGATCGCCCTGGACTCCCGTACCCCCGCATAGCCGTCCGGCACCGTCGCTCCGATATCGTGGGCGCCATGACGACGCCTGCGGACGTGCTGCGCTCGATGTTCGACTACCACTTCTGGGCGACCGAGACGCTGATCGACCACCTCGACCGCCTGCCGGCGGCCCGGCTCGACGCCTCGGTTCCCGGCACCTACGGGTCGATGATCGACACGCTCACCCACATGATCGACGCGGACTCGCGGTACCTGCTGCGCCTGCGTAACCCGACCCCGCCCCTCGCCGACGACCGCGTCGGGGTCCCGCTCGGGCAGCTCCGGTCCGAGATGCCCGGGCACCGAGAGAAGTGGGACCGGGCGCTGTCCGAGCTCGAGGCGGGGACGCTGCACGCGGAGATCCGCAACCGGCAGGACTACCCGGACACGGACCCGGCCGAGACGATGCTCCTGCTCCAGGCCCTGCACCACGGCAACGACCACCGAACGCAGATCTGCTCGACGCTCGGCGCGCTCGAGCTCGAGGTGCCCGAGATCGACGGCTGGGACTACTGGGCCAACGGCCGCGCCTAGGCCCATGGACCCGGGTGACGAGCCCGTCGAGGTCGTCGACGAGTCGGACTGCGTCGTCGAGCTGGTGCCCCGGCGCGCGATGCGCGGTCGTCGCCTGCTGCACCGCTGCACCTACATCATGGTGCTGAACGGCGCGGGCGAGCTCTACGTGCACCGGCGCACCGAGTCCAAGGACGTGAACCCCGGCTTCTTCGACGTCTCGGCTGGCGGGGTGAACGCGGCGGGCGAGACCTACGACACGTGCGCCGCACGCGAGGTCGCCGAAGAGCTCGGGGTCACCCAGACCCCCACGTTCCGCTTCATGCACCGCTACTCGGGACCCGACGGCGAGGTGTGGGGCGCCGCGTACGACGTGGTGTGGGACGGCGAGATCGTGTGGCAGCCGAGCGAGGTCGCCTGGGGCGCGTTCGTGCCGATGGACGAGGTCGACGCGATGATCGCGAGGGAGCGCTTCTGCGCGGACGGGCTCGAGGTCTTCGAGCGATGGCGCGGTCTGCGTTCGCGGGCGTGACGATCGCCGCCGCGCTCAGCCGACGAGCTGCCGGAGCGCGGGCAGCACCTGCGAGCCGAACCGCTCCAACTGCTCCTCGCGTCGGCCGCCGAGCCACACGTTCAGCACCGTGAAGCCGATCCCGATGAGCCCCAGGAGGCGCTCGACGACCTCCTCGGGTTCGCCGGCCACCTGCCGATCGGGATCGTCGGGCGGCGGGCCCCCGATCCGCACACCCACGTTGTACGCGTAGTCGAGCGCGTCGGGGTCCCTGCCCGCCCGGGCCGCGGCGGCGCGGACCCGATCCATCCGCGAACGCGCCACGCGCGGGGGAAGATACGGCATCGAGGGGATCCACCCGTCCGCCCGGCGCCCGGTCAAATCCAACGCCTTCGGGCCGTACGTGCCGAGCCAGATCGGGATCGATCGCACGGGCTTCGGCTCGATCTTGGCGGCGTCGGCGCGGTAGTGCCGGCCGTCGAACGAGAACGGGGACCTGCCCCAGACGCCCCGGATCACCTCGAGGCCCTCCTCGAGCGCCTCGACCTTCTCGAGGGACGTCCGCGCCGGCGCCCCGAGGCCGGCCATCTCGCGGTCGTTGCCGCCTCCGCCCAGGCCGACGATCACCCGGCCGCCCGAGAGCCGGTCCAAGGTCTCGACCATCTTCGCCGTGAGCGCGGGCAGCCGGAACGGCAGCCCGAGCACGTCGGTGGCCAGGCCGATCCGTTCGGTCCGCGCCGCGATCCACGTGAGCAGGGTCCAGGTCTCGAAGGACGGGCGATCGCCGTGCGGGTGATCCCAGATCGA
>JBKPKU010000202.1:0-10395 GCA_046731295.1 Actinomycetota bacterium | reverse complement strand
TGTCGGCTCTGCGATCTCGACCGGCAGCTCGAGCAGCGCGAGGATCTTGCGCCACCCCGCGATCGCCGTCTGGGTCTGCGCGTAGATCTCTGGCAGGTCGGTGAACGGGTGCAGGAACAGGTCGGCGAGGAACAGAAACGCCGACACAGTGCCGAACGTGAGCCCCCAATCTGGTCCGAAGGTCGCGCCGACCAGGATGACCGTCGAGAGCGCGAGTCCCCAGAAGATCGTCCCCATTGGCCAGAGCCTCGCCGTCCGCAGGTGCGCGAGGACGTGCGCCCGATACCGGTCGTGGATCGAGCGCTTGACCCGCTGGTCCACTCGGTCCTCGAGACCGTAGGCGCGCACGACGTCGGCGCCCATCACGCTCTCGGAGACCTCGGCCAGCATCTCGCCGACCCGCCCGCGCACCAGGTCGTACGCCTCAGAGAGTTTGCCCTGGAGCTTGCCCATGACCAGCAACAGGGGTGCGACCATCAGCACCACGGGGATCGTGAGCTGCCACGAGTACAGCAGCATGATCACGAGCGTCGCCGAGATCTGCAGGACCGCCCAGATCCATTCGATCCCGCCCTCCTCGGTGAACTCGGACAATGTGTCGACGTCCGCGGTCACGCGCGCCACGAACACGCCGCGGCGCTCCCGCGACTGCGTCGCGATCGAGAGCTGGTGGATGTGCTCGAATCCCCGCACGCGGAGCGCCATCAGCGCCTCCTCGGAGGCCCGCACCAGCCGGCGCGCCGCAGTCCGGCCCGCGACGAACGCGACGAAGACCAGCGCGAACGCCGCGCCGCAGAGCCCGAAGACGAACCCCGGACGGAACCCGCCCTCGAACCCGTGGTCGAAGATCTGCTGCACAAGGATCGGAACGACGAGGTTGCCCACGACGGCGCCGAGCGAAACGACGACCGTGAGGACGAGCCCCCGGCGCAGCTCCGGGCTGAGCCGGAGCCCGGCGATCAGGACGCGCCACGCGCTTTTGAGGTGCTCGGGGATCGGGAGCTCCTCGCGGCCGGGAGCCTCCACCGGCGCCTCGTCGATCACGGTGGCACTCATCGCTCGCCCCGCTCGTACGCGCGGATCATCGCAGCGTAGCTGCGCTGGGATGCCATCAGCTGCTCGTGCGGGCCGGTCGCCCGCAAGCTGCCTTCCTCCAGGAACAGCACACGGTCGGCTAGCCGGATCGTGGACAGGCGGTACGCGACGACGATCAGCGTGGTCTCCAGCTCCCGCCGAAGGCCGGCCAGGATCTCCGCCTCGATCGTCGGGTCCACGGCGCTCGTGGCGTCGTCCAGGATCAGTACGCGGGGCCGCCGGACCAACGCGCGGGCGAGCGCCACGCGTTGCCGCTCGCCGCCGGAGAGCGTGTGCCCGCGCTCGCCGAGGACAGTGTCGTAGGCGTGTGGGAGCGCGCGGATGAAGCGGTCAGCCTGCGCGATCGCGGCGGCCCGCTCGATCTCGTCCCGGCTCGCGCCGGAGTCGAGCGCGATGTTTTCGGCCACCGTGGTCGCGAACAGGAAGGACTCCTGGAACACGAGGGAGGTGGCCCGGCGCAGCTCGCCGGAGTCCATCTGACGGATGTCGACGCCGCCGATCAGGATCTGACCCCCCGAGGGGTCGTCCAGGCGCACGAGGAGCTGCGCGAGCGTCGACTTGCCGACCCCCGTGGGCCCGACGATCGCGACCGACTCGTTCGGCTCGACGTGGAACGACACCTCTTCGAGCACGGAAGCGCCGTCGAAGCCGTACGTGAGTGACTCGGCTCGGACATCGAGCCGGCCGGGCGGCAGCGAGATCGGTTCAGCCGGCCGCGTCATCGTGTCCGGCTGCTCGAGGACTTCGAGGATGCGGCCGTGGCCGACGACGGCCCGCGGAAGCTCCGAAAGGATCCAGCCGACGAAGCGCATAGGCCACGCGAGCAGGCCGAACAGCGTGACGACCTGCACGAGGGTCCCGAGCGTGATATTGGCGGTCGAGACCCGCCAGGCACCGATCGCGAGCATCAGGATCACGGCCAGGTTCGGGAGCGCCTCGAGCGCCTCCTCGAACCAGGCTCGGATGTAGCCGGCCGCGACGCGCTCGGTCCGGAGCTGCTCGGCCTTCTCGCGAAAGCGGTCCACCTCGGCGCGCTCGCGCCCGAGGGTCTTCACGACGAGCGCCCCGTCGATCGACTCATGCGCCACGGCGGAGACGTCGCCGATCCGCTCCTGGACCCGCCGGGCAGGGCCCTGCATCTGCAGGGCGAACGAACGATTCATCAGGCCGAGCGCCGGCACCGTCAGGAGCCCGATCAGCGTGAGGAAGAGGTCGGTCGCAATCAGCGAAGCGAGCGCGAACAGGACCAGGAAGATCACGCCGATCGCGAACGGGATCGGGTAGAGGACCTCGATCGCCGCCTCGACATCGGCCTCCATGTGCGCGAGCAGCTCGCCGGTCGGCCGAGTGCGGTGGTAGGAGAGTCCGAGGTCACGATATCGGTCCGAGACGCGCTCGCGCAGCGTCGCGGCCACAGCCGCTCCCGTCACGCCGCCGTAGTAGCGGCGGATCCCGATGCCGAGCGCCCGGAGGGCGGTGAGCCCCATCACCGCGCCGATCCCGAGCCAGACGGTGGAGGCGTCCACACCTTCAGGCGTGAACGCCGGCCGCAGGACGCGGTCGGTCACACGCCCGAGGGCGACCGTGACCGCCACGGAGCCGATCGCGTACAGGAACGCCCCGATCACGGCCACCGCGAACGGCCGCGGGTGCATCCGGATGTACGAGACGACCAGTCGCACGCCGCGGCCGAACAGGTCCCGCGGGCCCTTGCCCCCGTCGGCGAGGGCCGGTTCCGTCCGGTCGGCTTCGGCAGTTTCCATGAGGCTATTCATGATGCAGGACGGCGTGGTTTCTCGACTCGTCGTCGCCCCAGGTGCATGCGAAGCGTGGAACCCCTGATACCGAGCATCCGAGCTCCAGTACCGGTCGCGGCCGCGCCGAGGCGGTACCTTCGATTGGGTGGACCGTGTGTCACCCCGGATAGGCGGGGAGATCGGGGGAGGGCTCGCTGAAGGGGCGGCGGGGCACGATGGTCTTCCCTGGCCGATGGGAGCGCGCATCCCCTAGGATGCGCCGACGAGCTAAGGGAGGGCTCGGGACGGATGACGACGGTCGAGGCATCTCCGTACACCGAATTCATCCGCCCCGACGGCAAGGAGAAGGTCACCGGCGCGGGGCGCTACACGGCCGACCTCACGCTGACCGGGATGGCGTACGCGGCGTTCCGGTACGCCGACCACGCGCACGCCAAGATTCTTCGGCTCGACACCGAGCGGGCTCGTCGCCTGCCGGGGGTGGTCGCCGTCATCACGCAGGACGACGTCCCCGACCTCCGTTTCGGCGGATTCGTGCAGGATCGCACGCTGTTTGCGAACGACGTCGTGCGCTTCGAGGGCGAGATCGTCGCCGCGGCGGCGGCGCTGACCCCCGAAGCCGCCCGCGAGGCCGCCCGACAGATCGAGGTGGAGTACGAACAGCTCCCGGTCATCAACGACTTCGAGGCGGCGACCGAGCCCGGCACGCCGCTCGTGCACGAGGACTGGGCCTCGTACGAGCGCGACGAGAACATCGTCTCCGACGGGAACACGATGGCCTACCACACGATCGTGAAGGGTGACGCGCATGCCGCGATGCTGACGGCGGACGTCGTCGTCAAGGGCCGCTACGTCTCCGACGCCTCGCAAGGCGTTCCGATCGAGCCGCGCGCCGTGCTCGCCCAGTGGAACGGCGACCAGGTGACGATCTGGTCCTCGACGCAGGTTCCCTATGCAGCTCGCTCCGGCGTCGCACAGACGCTGCAGATCCCCGAGGCGAACATCCGCGTTGTCGTGCCGCTGCTGGGGGGTGGGTTCGGCGCCAAGTGCGACCTTCACTTCGAGGCCCAGATCGCGGCGCTCGCCCGCGCCGCCGGCCGCGCGGTCAAGCTCGTGTTCACGCGCGAGGAGGAGTTTCGCGTGATCGCGCAGCGCCGCGAGGGCATCGCGATGGAGCTCGAGACCGGCGTCACGCGTGAGGGGCGCCTGGTCGCGCGCCGCGCGAGGCTCGTCCTCGACAAGGGTGCCTACTGCGGCGAGGGGGGGTTTCTCGGGCAGATGGCGGCGATGCACGCGTGCGGGCCGTACCAGATCGACCACATCTTCGTGGAGTCTTACCTCAACTACACGAACCACCAACCGTCGGGCTCGGTGCGCGCGCCCACGGCTCCGCAGGTGTGCTGGGCGCTCGAGCAGCATATGGACGACGTCGCGCGTGAGATCGACATGGATCCGGTCGAGCTGCGCCGCCGCACGTTGATCGCAGAAGGCGCTGAGGGTCCGACCCGGCAGGTCTTCGAACACGTCGGCGTGAAGGACACGCTCGAACGCGCGGTCGAGATGATCGAGTACGGGCGCGACCTGCCCGATGACGAGGCGATCGGTGTGGCGGTCGGCTGGTGGCCCTCCATGGCCGCGAAGGCCGGTGCGTACGTGCAACTCAACGACGATGGCTCCGGAGTCATCGTCACCGGCGCCCAGGAGAACGGCACCGGCGCGGTGATGGCGATGCCGAAGTATGTCGCGCAAGAGCTCGGGATGCAGCCCGAGGACTTCTCGCTCCTATACCAAGACACCGCGGTCGCGCCGTGGGACATGGGCTCGTGTGGATCGCAGACCACGTTCAACAGCGCCCGGGCGGTGTTGGACGCGACGCGTGAGGTTCGTGAGGCGCTGCTCGACGCCGCCGCCGAGGCGTTGGAGACCGATCGGGGCGACCTCGAGCTCGCCGATGGGCGGGTTCGCCTCAAGGGGTCGCCGGATCGCTCGGTCGCGATCGCAGATCTCGCAAGTGAACGAACGATCCACGGCAAGGGCTCGGGGGAGGTTCCCGAGGCCCCCGAGGTCGACGCGGGCGGCTGCGTCGGACGACTGGGGAACGAGTCGTTCCTTGCCCCGCAGCTGATGACGCAGGCAGCGCACGTCAAGGTCGACCGCGAGACGGGCGTGGTCCGGGTCCTTCGCGTGGCGGCCGCGCACGACTCGGGACGGATCCTGAACCGGGTCGGCGCCGACGGGCAGGTTCACGGTGGGGTTGTGATGGGGATCGGGCTGGCCCTGTCGGAGGGAACCATGCTCGACGACGAAGGCCGCCAGCGGAATCCGCACTTGCTCGATTACAAGCTGGTCACGTGTTCGGACGCGCCGCCGATCGACGTCGACTGGATCGAGTACGACTCGGTTGGGCCTCGTGGGTCCAAGGGCGTCGGGGAGCCACCGCAGGTGCCGACCGCGGGCGCGGTCGCGAACGCGATCAGCCGGGTGCTCGGTACACAGGTGCGGCAGCTGCCGATGACGCCCGAGCGCGTCTGGACCGCCTCGCACGGAGCTGGTGCATGAGCGCTATGTTGGTGTCGGCGGCGACGCTCGACGAGGCGCTGGAGGCGGTCGCGTCGGGCGCGCGACCGGTGGCGGGAGGGACCGACCTGGTGGTCGGCGCTCGTCAGGGGAAGGCTCCTCTACCTGAGTCGATCGTCGCGATCGATCGGCTGGACGAGCTGCGCGAGGTGCGCGGCGACGGCGACGCGCTGGTCCTGGGCACGCTCGTTACGCACGAGATGCTGGTCGCCGATCAGATCGTCCGGGAACGGCTGACGGCGCTCGCCGATGCGAGCGCGATCGTCGGCTCGCACGCGACTCGCGCCCAGGGCACGATCGGCGGCAACGTGATGAACGCCTCCCCGGCGATGGACACCGGCGCGCCCTTGCTGTGCTTCGGTGCGACGGCGACAGTGCGCTCCCCGGCGGGGGAGCGGTCGATTTCCCTCGACGATTTGTGGACCGGACCGGGATCGACATCAGCGCGGCCCGACGAACTGCTGACGTCGTTGCGGGTGCCGCTGCCGCCGGCGGGGACGGGCTCGAGCTACGTCCGCCTCGAGTATCGGCGCCAGATGGAGATCGCGGTGGTCGGCGTCGCGGCCGTCGTGACCGTCACAGGCCGCGCCCTCACCGACGCGCGTGTTGCGATCGCGGCCCTCACACCCGTGATCGTCCGCGTTCCCGACGCGGAAGCTGCCCTTACCGGTAGCGACGGCGGCACGGGGGCCGTGGGCGCCGCCGCGGCTGCCGCCGCGGCCCACGCCATCCCAATCTCGGACGTCCGGGGCTCGGCCGGCTACCGGCGCGCCATGGCGGAAGTGATCGCACGGCGCGCGATCGACGCCGCGATCAGACGTGGGCGCGGCGGGTCGGTGCCGATCCCGGCGAGCCCGGCGCTGTTCTCCGCCGTCGAAGGAGCGAGCGGATGAAGGTCACCACGCAGCTCACGGTCAACGGGGTGACCTACCCCGTCGAGATCGACCCGCACGCGACCTTGCTCAACGCGGTACGGGACGGCGTGGGCCTGACCGGCTCGAAGGAGGGCTGCGACGACTCCGAGTGCGGCGCGTGCATGATGCTCCTCGACGGCAAGCCGGTGAACTCCTGCTCGTATTTCGCGCTCCAGGCGGAGGGGAAGCAGGTCACGACGGTGGAGGGCCTAGCAGGCGACGACGGCCTCGGGCCGCTGCAGCGGGCGTTCCTCGAGCAAGGTGGCGTCCAGTGCGGCTTCTGCACACCGGGCATGCTCGTCTCCGCGACGGCGCTTCTCCGCTCCAATCCGAGCCCCTCTGAGGACCAGATCCGGGTGGGACTGTCGGGAAACCTCTGCCGCTGCACGGGCTACGACGGCATCGTGCGCGCGGTGAAGCAAGCGGCAACGGGGGAGGTCCCGCCGATCCCAGGACCCCCCCTGCATGCCGAACCGAACCCGCCGCATCGCGCGGGCTGATCGCCCGTGCGCATGGCCCGATCCACCTCGCCCACGTCGCCGTCCTTGCCGTCCCGACCCTCCGGCAGGCCCAGGGGGCTAGGAGGAAGGAACCTGTGCCGAGAGGTCCGGTCCTACGCCACGATGAAGCTGACGCAGTTACAAGTAGAACGGAGACATCGCCCTCCGCCGCTGTTCGAATGAACGGCATCCGAGTGCCCACAGGTAGCGCAGAAGACATTCGTTGTGTCGATGCGGGGGTTTCGGTGGAGATCGACCTGCTTCATGCGCGGGCCATAGGCACGCCAGGGTGGTGTGTGCATCCGCTGATGACCGTACATGGCTCGATTGAATGACCTAGAAGGTAGCCCAGCCGAGCCTCGGCCTGGTCCGGGTCCCCGCCGCTCCATCTGGGAGAGCAACCCCGACCACCGCCGCCCGCGCCGCCCCTCGCGGACGCAACGACGGGGGTTAGCCTTCTCCGTTGGGCACGTACCAAGCCTCGATGACGCCATCTGGGAAGGCCCGCATCGACTGCAGCGAGAGGGACCAGGACTGAATCCCGTCGGGCGCAAGCCGGACTCCACCGCCCTGCATCATCGGAACGTAGAGCAGTCCGACCTCAGCCAGCGCGCCGATCTGTCGGAACGCCTGCATCGTGCGCGGTCCGCCGACGAGGTGGACGTCGCCGGTCACACCCGCAGCGTCCATAAGCTCGATCAACTGGGACGCGGTTGGCGCTGCTGTGACCTGGTCTGGCGTGTTCTCCGGCAGCGGGCTCGATGTAAGGACGAACGCCGGCTGAGGCCAGGGCCAGTCCGGCGCGGTGAGGGCGGGAAGGTAGGTGGTACGTCCCATCACCACGGCCTCGCAGGTCGCCAGAAACTCCGGTAGGCCGTAGGCGCCTCGGCCGGGAAACCCAGGCAGGAGGAGTTGGACCGGTCGCCCATCGCGGGTGGAGACGTACCCGTCCAGGGTCACGAACGTGTAGGTGCGTATCCGCATATGTTGTGTCGCATCTTCCCTTTTTACCCCCACCGAGAGCTTTGCGGATCGTCGACTGGAGCCCGTTTCTACATCCTTCTCGGGCTCGTGGCCACGTTGGCAGGGCTCCCGTTATGGGAATTCCGTAACTCCGAGTGCTTTCTTAACGAAGGTGCCGAATCAGGTGCCGAATATCGGGATCACACGCGCGGCCACCCTGTCGTCCGGACGGCTCACCCGATTCCGGGATCCCTTCGGTACTGGCTGCGGAAGCGGATCGCACTCTAGGTCCGCCTCCCCACCGGGCTGTCGGGGTGGCAGCGCCCCGGTCGCGAGAAAAGACGCGATCCTGTTGTCGACACAACGGTTGCCGAACAAGGATCCCGCGTGGGTTGTCCCACCTGGCTCCGCTATCAAGACGGCATTCGGGAAGACACTGCGCACGTAGAGGCTGCCCTCGTACGGCGTTGCGGCATCGAGCGTCTCGTTGATCATGAGCACGGGCGTCGTGCCACCGTTCACGGCAACCGGGATCCCGGCCGGCGCCGCCCAGAAGAAGCAGGGAGCGTTGAACCACGCGTTCAACCACGTGACCAATGGTGCCTGCTCGTATACCTCCCAATTATCGTCCTGCCAGGTCGACCAGTCCTGTGGCCACTGGGCGTCGGTGCACCCCACGGCCAGATACACCGCGAACCCGTTGTCGTTCCCGGGGCTGTCCGCGAAGCGGTATGCGTCGATCAGCTTGTCGGCGGCATCGTGATGGACCCAATCCGAGAAGACGTTGCCGAGGTAGGTCCATAGCGCCTGGTAATAACCCGCATACAAGAACGCGTCGCTCCACTCATCGGGGCCGATCACTCCGCCGGCGGGGTGCCTCTTGAGGGTGGTCTGCTCCTCCTCGAATCGTCGCGCAACCGCTTGCTCCGTCTTCCCCAGGTGATACACGTCCCTGTACTTCGCGAGCCACTCAAACCAGATGTGGAGGTTGCGATCGAAACCGATGTCCTGGTCCAAGTTGGCTTGGTACCAGACGTTCCGCGGATCGACGGTGCCATCGAACACCGCGCGGCGGATCCTCCCGGGGAACAGGGTGGCGTACACCTGCCCGAGGTAGGTCCCATAGGAGAAGCCGTAGTAGTTGATCTGCTCCACGCCGAGTGCCTGGCGAATGCTGTCCATGTCCCGAGCGGCGTCGATCGTGGACATGTGGGGAAGAAGGTCGGGCGCGTCCACCTCGCATGCCTCCGCGTAGCGTTCGGAACGTCCGAGCCACGTGGTCTCAAGCTCCTGTGTCTTGGGCACGTATGGTGGTCGGTCACCGTGGAAGTACTTGGGGATACACGAGAGCGACGGCCGACTCGCTCCCACGCCGCGTGGATCGAACCCGATCCAGTCGTAAGCGTCCCCAGCGTGGTGAGGAACGAACTGACCGAGCGTCACGAGCCCGAGCCCAGAACCGCCAGGGCCCCCAGGGTTGACCAGCATCACTCCCTGGTAGTCGTCGCCGGGCACCGTGTGCTGTACGCGCGAGAGAGCGAGCTGGATCTGCGGTCCGCTCGGGTCGGCATAGTCGAGCGGCACGTCGAGCTTCGCACAACGAGCGTGCGCTTGCCGCAGGAACGCGGCGGCACACCGACCCCAACCGATTGTCGAGTCCGCTGCTACAGCGGCCGCAGGAGATCGAAAGAGTAAGCGAGTCGGGGACGCGGTTGCCGTAACCTCGACCCCAACGGCGATCAGTGCGACGACCGCCAGCATCGCGGCGATCTTCTTCATATTCCCTCTCTCGTAAGCGCCGCAAAGTTTGCGCGTGAGGCCGGTGGCCGGTCAAATCGATCGGGTCCTCGCGGAAGCATATCGGCAACCGGTTGGCGGTTCGCCCGTAAGCCGCCCGCAGGTGGTTCGCTGCGCAAGAGCCTTCCCCTGGAGGTCCGGCGATCACGTCTCCTACTACTGCTCGCGGACGACCTGATTCGGCCGCTTGTCGTCGCGGAGACCGATGTAGCGAGGGTGTCGCAGCTTGCCGTCGGGGGTCCACTCGCCGAAGCCGACCTGTGCGACCAGCGTGGGTCGTACCCAGTGCACGCCCTTCATCGACAGGCCCTTCGCGTCGGTAACCGGGGGGACCGTCTGCTCGAGTGGGCGGAGGAGCGCCGCGAGTCTGGCGAGTTCGCGCTCGTTGAAGCCGGTGCCGACCTTCCCGCCGAACCGCAGGTGGCCGTCGTCGTAATAGCCGACCAGCAGCGCCCCGAGCCCGGAGCGCGTCCCATGGGGATCGGTCCACCCAAGCACGACGAACTCCTGCTCGTTCACGCACTTGAACTTCAACCAGTCCTTGGAGCGCCCGTGCGTATAGGGTGCCGCGGCCCGTTTGGCGATGAGGCCCTCCCATCCCTTCTCGCACGCAGTGCGGAATGCGACCTCGCCCTCCTCGGCCAGGTGCTCGGAGAAGCGGATCGGGTCCGTGAAGGCGAGCGCGCCCTGCAGCACCGACTTCCGCGCGACCAGCGGCAACGCGGAGAGGTCGTAGCCGTCGAACCAGAGCAGGTCGAACAGGTAGAAGGCCACCGGCACGGCCGCGACCTG
>JBKPKU010000201.1:0-8241 GCA_046731295.1 Actinomycetota bacterium | reverse complement strand
ACGTTCCGGCTCAAGGCCCTGAAGCACTTCGACCGCCGGCCGATGCCCTGGTGGGGCGCCGACCTGTCCGAGATCGATTTCCAGAACATCTACTACTACCTCAAGTCCACCGAGGGTCAGGCCAAGACGTGGGACGACCTGCCCGAGGACATCCGGGGCACCTGGGACAAGCTCGGGATCCCCGAGGCGGAGAAGAAGTACCTGGGCGGGGTCTCGGCCCAGTACGAGTCCGAGGTCGTGTACCACAAGATCAAGGACGAGCTGGACCAGATGGGCGTGATCTTCACCGACACGGACTCGGCGCTGCGCGATCACCCCGATCTGTTCAAGGAGTACTTCGGCACGGTCATCCCGCCCAACGACAACAAGCTCGCGGCCCTGAACTCGGCCGTGTGGTCCGGCGGCTCGTTCATCTACGTCCCGCCGGGTGTGCACGTCGACATCCCGTTGCAGGCGTACTTCCGGATCAACGCGGAGAACGTCGGGCAGTTCGAGCGGACGCTGATCATCGCGGACGAGGGCTCGTACGTGCACTATGTGGAGGGCTGCTCGGCGCCGATCTACACGACCGACTCGCTGCACTCGGCGGTCGTCGAGATCATCGTGAAGAAGGGCGCCCGTGCCCGCTACACGACGATCCAGAACTGGTCCGCCAACGTGTACAACCTCGTCACCAAGCGGGCCGCCGCGTACGAGGACTCCGTGATGGAGTGGGTCGACGGCAACATCGGCTCGAAGGTGACGATGAAATACCCGTCGATCTATCTGCTCGGCAAGGGCGCGCGAGGCGAGGTGCTCTCGGTCGCGTTCGCCGGCAAGGGCCAGCACCAGGACGCCGGCGGAAAGGCGATCCACGCCGCGCCTCACACGACGAGCGTGATCACAAGCAAGTCGGTCTCGAAGGACGGCGGGCGCACCGGCTACCGCGGTCTCGTCCGCGTCGAGCCCGGAGCTGACCACGCCAAGTCGATGGTGCGATGCGACGCGCTGATCCTGGACGAGCAGTCGCGCTCGGACACCTACCCCTACGTGGAGGTCGAGGACGAGAGCGCGCAGCTCGGCCACGAGGCCTCGGTCGCGCGGATCGGCGAGGACCAGCTCTTCTACCTGATGAGCCGCGGACTCTCGGAGGCCGAGGCGTCGGCCATGATCGTGAACGGGTTCATCGAGCCCATCACCCGCGAGCTCCCCATGGAGTACGCGGTCGAGCTCAACCGGCTGATCGAGCTCCAGATGGAAGGCGCGATCGGCTGAGGACGCTCGACGCGGCCGCCCGCGGCCGTGCGGTCCGGTCAGGCCGGACCTAGACTCCGAGCGTGGCTTCGCGCCCGGACATCGACGAGCTCCTCGAGGCGGTCGCGCGCAGCGAGATCGATCCGAAGGTTGCCGCGGAGCGGCTGGCGACCCTGCCGTACGACGATCTCGGCTTCGCGCGCGTCGACACGCACCGCGAGCTCCGCCAGGGCGCGCCCGAGGTGATCCTGGGCCAGGGCAAGAGACCCGAGCAGGTGGTGGCGATCGCGTGGGCGCTCGACGAGGCCGGCGCCTCCAGTGTCTTGGTGACCCGGGCCTCGGACGAGATGCGCGCCGCGATGCGCGAGGCGTTCCCGAACGTAAACGTCGACGACCTCGCCCGCGCGGCATGGCTCGAGCGCGAACCGCCGGAGCGCCGCGGCAAGGTCGTGATCGTCTCCGCCGGGACCTCGGACGGGCCGGTCGTCCACGAGGCGCGAATCCGTGCCGAGCTCCTGGGCGCCGAGGTCGTCGTGTTCGAGGACGTGGGCGTCGCCGGGCTGCACCGCCTGGCCCCCGTCCTCCCCGAGATCCGTTCGGCGGACTGCGTCATGGTCGTGGCAGGCATGGACGGCGCCCTCGCGAGCGTGATCGGCGGGCTCGCGTCCTGTCCGGTGATCGGCGTGCCGACCAGCGTCGGCTACGGCTCCGCGAACGGCGGCCGGACCGCCCTCGATGCGATGCTGACCTCGTGCGCGGACGGGCTCGCGGTGGTGGGCATCGACGACGGCCTGGGCGCCGGCACGGTGGCCGCCAAGATCGCGAGGGCCGCCGCGTCGTGACCGTGGCCCAGGCATGACCGATCGCTTCCTCTACCTCGACTGCGTCGGCGGCCTGGCCGGCGACATGCTGCTGGCTGCGCTCGTCGACGCGGGCGCACCCGCCGACGTCCTCGAACGCCTCCCCTCGGCGCTCGGCCTGGACGGCGTGCGGGTCTCGATCACTCGCGTGCACCGCCAGGGGGTCGCCGCCCGGCGCGTCGGGGTCGAGGGCGCGAACGGGTCCACCCGCGGCGAGCGGTACGCCGACCTGCGCGACCGGCTCGAGATCGCCCCGATGTCGGAGGCCGTCCGCGCCCGATCGATCTACGCGCTCACGCGGCTTGCCGAAGCCGAGGGCGCGATCCACGGCGTTGCGATCGAGGAGGTGCGGTTCGACGAACTGGGGGCGGACACGCTGGTGGACCTGTGCGGCGCCTTCGCGCTGCTCGAGGCGCTCGAGGTACGGCGCGTCGTGTGCTCGCCGCTCCCGTTCTCGCGCGGCCTGATCGATACGCGCGCGGGACGGCTCCCGTCGCCGGCGCCGGCCACGCTCCGCCTGCTGCGCGGGGCGCCGATCGTCGCCGTGCCCGAGCAGGGCGAACTCGTGACGCCCACCGGCGCCGCGATCGCGAGCGTCGTCGCGGCCGCCTGGGGCGAGCTGCCCTCGCTGGTGCTGGTGGACGTCGGCTACGGCGCCGGGGCCCGCGAGCTCGAGACCCGGCCCAACGTGGTGCGCGCCGTCCTCGGGACGTCGACCGAGACCCCCGAGCACCACGATGTGCTTCTGCTCGAGGCCAACGTCGACGACATGGTCCCCGAGCTCGTCCCGGACGCCGCCGAACGATGCCGCGAGGCCGGCGCGATCGACGTGTGGACCTCGCCGGCCGCTATGAAGAAGGGACGGCCGGGCGTGGTCCTCAGCGCGCTCGCCCGCCCCGACGCGGAGATGCCGGTGGCGACCGCGCTGCTCGAGCACAGCACGACGCTCGGCGTCCGGGTCGCGCGGCTGCATCGTCACGAGCTCGAACGCGAGGTGCGCGAGGTCGACGTGTTCGGGCACCCGGTCCGGGTCAAGCTCGGGCTGCTCGGCGGCCGCGTCGTCAACGTCGGGCCCGAGCACGACGACTGTGCGGCCGTTGCATCGAAGACCGGCCGCCCAGTCAAGCAGGTCTGGGCGGCGGCGCTCGCGGCCGCCGACGCCTACCGATGACGGTGGCCGAGTCGACCCCCGCACCGGCGACATCGAGCGACCTGGACGATGGGCTCGCGCGGCTCGTCTCGCTCGTCGGCGACGCCGGTGGGGCGGTCGTCGCGTTCTCGGGCGGCGTGGACTCCTCGGTCGTGGCCGCCGCCGCGCGTCGAGCCCTCGGCGAACGCGCCATCGCGATCACCGCGCTCTCACCTTCGCTCGCGCGGGGTGAGCTGGACCGCGCCCGTCGCGTGGCCGAGGTTATCGGCATCGGCCACGAGACGATCTCGACGCGCGAGCTCGACCGCGAGGGCTACCGCGCGAACGACCGTGATCGCTGTTTCCACTGCAAGACCGAGCTCTATGGGCGGCTCGTCGAGGTCGCCCGGACGCGCGGATCGGATGCGATCTTCTCCGGGACCAACGCCGACGATCTCGGCGACTGGCGTCCCGGGCTTCGGGCGGCCTCGGACTTCGGCGTGCGCCACCCGCTGCTCGAGCTCGGCATCGGCAAGGCGTCGACGCGCGCGATCGCCCGCACGCTCGGGCTCCCGAGCGCCGACAAACCGGCCTCGCCGTGCCTCGCGTCGCGGGTCCCGTACGGGACTCCCGTCGATGCCCGGACGCTCGCCCGGATCGATCGCGCCGAGCGAGGCGTGCGGGCGGTCGGGTTCGAGATCGTGCGGGTTCGACACTTCGGAGACGAGGGGAGGGTGGAGATCGGCGCGGACGAGCTCGAGCGCGCGCTCGACGAACCGGCCCGGAGCGCGATCCTCGCGGCCGTGAGGCAGGCCGGCTACACCACTGCGAAGATCGACGAGCGGCCGTTTCGCTCCGGCTCGCTCAACGCGATCGGCCGCCCGATCCCGCTGCGGCCGGCCTCGGCGCCCGCGCACGCCGACCGCTGAGCGCGCCCGTGGGCCCCCGGATCTTCGGCATCCCGGCGTCGCGCGCGCCGGTCGTCGCGATCGTCCGGCGCGGCACGAGCGACTGGATGCACCTGGGCCGGTGGGACCGCGGCACTCGAGCTGGTGACGGGCAGTGAAAGGAGGGGGCATGAAGCACGTCGTGATCGCGCGGGACGGCTCGGACGACGAGGCCAAGGCGAGACGGGCGGCCGTCCGCCCGGAGCACCTTCGGCAGATCGCGCCCAGGGTCGAACGCGGAGAGATCCTCGTCGGCGGCGCGATCCTCGACGAGGCGGGCGACATGGTGGGGTCGGTCCTCGTCGTGAACTTCGAGACGCGCGACGAGCTCGACGCTTGGCTCGCCACGGATCCATACGTCACCGGAGGGGTGTGGCAGGACATCGAGGTACAGCCCTACCGGCCCGCCGTGGGTGCCTGGATGGCGGCCGGGGCCTGAGCCCGGGGCGAATCCGACCCGATTGCTAGGATTTGAGGCGTGACCACTACCACGACCTTCGACGAGCGCGCCCTGGAGGCCCTGCCGACAGGCGCTCCGTTCGTGGGAACCCTCCGCAGGCAGGCGTTCGGGGAGTTCGAGGCCATGCCGCTGCCCTCGCAGGAGACCGAGGAGTGGCGCTACACGGACCTGGAGGACTTCTCGTTCGACCTTCGACCCTTCGCCGAGGGCGGCCGCGCGGAGAACCTGGACCAGGTGCCGGGGGAGATCCTGGCCGGGGCCGGCGAGGTCGGCGAGCGCGCCGGCCTGCAGATCCAGCGCAACTCCGAGGTCATGGTGACCCATCTGGACCCCGCGCTGGCCGAGCGCGGCGTCTGGTTCGGCGACCTCGACCGGGCGATCGCCGAGCGCCCCGGGCTGGTCGAGCCGTACCTTCACGCCTTGGTGCCGACCGACCGCTCAAAGTTCACCGCGCTGCACGCCGCGTTCCGCTCGGCGGGCACGCTGGTGCACGTGCCGGCGGGGGTTCAGGTCGAACTGCCGCTGCAGGCGATGACGTGGATCGACGCGGAGGACGCCGCCGTGTTCCCGCGCACCCTGCTGGTCGTGGGCGAGAACGCCGAGGTCACGTTCATCGACCGCTACGGGTCGCCGCCGATGCGGCGGGCGCTCTCGGACGCGATCGTCGAGATCCACGCGGGGCCGAACAGCCGCGTGCGCTACGTCGCGCTGCAGGAGTTCGGCGAGGGCGTGACGCACCTGTCCGTGCAGCGCGCCCGGGTCGGCAAGGACGCGAGCCTGAGGACGCTCGGTGTGGCCTTCGGGGGCTCACTGGCGCGGGCCGAGGTCGAGGCGCTGCTGGCCGAGGACGGCGCGAGCTCGGAGATGCTCGGCGTCTACTTCGGCGACGCCGAACAGCACATCGACCATCGCTCGATCCAGGATCACGTCGGCTCCCGGACCTCGAGCGATCTCCTGTACAAGGGCGCGATGCGCGACGCCTCGAACGCGATCTACACGGGCACCGTGATCATCGAGAAGGGCGCGCACCACTGCGACGCGTACCAGACCAACCGCAACATCCTGCTGTCCGAGCACGCCAGGGCGCACTCGGTGCCGAACCTGGAGATCCTGACCAACGACCCGACGCGGTGCGGACACGCCGCGAGCGTCGGCCCTGTCTCGGACGACGAGCTCTTCTACCTGATGAGCCGCGGCATCCCCGAGAAGGAGGCCGAGCGCCTGATCGTGTTCGGTTTCTTCGCCGAGGTGCTCGATCGCGTCGACATCGCCGAGATCCGCGAGGGCCTCGAGCGCGCGATCGAGGAGGAGATCGCCGGGGGGTTCGCGAGATGACGCTCGTGCGGATCTGCGGCGTGGGCGAGGTTCCCGAGGGCGAGGTGCGCCGGTTCGAGCTCGACCACCGGCCCTTCGCGGTCGCGAACCTCGGGGACGAGGGCTTCCGCGTGGTGGATGCAATCTGCTCGCACGCGCACTACTTCCTTGACGAGGGCGAGATCGACGTCGACGACGAGACGATCGAGTGTCCCAAGCACGGCTCGACCTTCGACCTCAACACGGGCAGGCCGACCACGCTGCCCGCCACCCAACCGGTCGAGGTGTTCGCGACCAAGATCGAGAGCGACGACGTGATGATCGAGATCCCGGAGGGCGACTGACATGGCAGAACCCGCGACGCTGGAGATCGAGGCCCTCGAGGCCACGGTCGAGGACAAGCCGATCCTGAAGGGGATCGACCTCACCGTGAGGCAGGGCGAGACGCACGCGCTGATGGGGCCGAACGGCTCGGGCAAGTCCACGCTCGCGAACGTCCTGATGGGCCGCCCCGGCTACAAGCTCACCGGCGGTCGGGTCCTGTTCAAGGGCGAGGACATCACCAAGCTGACGGCCGACAAGCGCGCCGAGCGCGGGCTGTTCCTCGCGATGCAGTACCCGGTCGAGATCCCCGGCGTGAGCGTCGTGAACTTCCTGCGCACCGCCTACAAGAGCGTGAAGGGCGAGGAGATCAACGCGCTCCAGTTCCGAAAGCACATGAAGGAGAAGATGATGCTGCTGGGTGTCGAGGACGCGATGGTGCAGCGCTACGTGAACCAGGGGTTCTCCGGCGGCGAGAAGAAGAAGAACGAGATCCTGCAGCTCGCGGTGCTCGAACCCGAGATCGCCGTCCTGGACGAGACCGACTCCGGCCTGGACATCGACTCGCTGAAGGCCGTCGCCGGCGGCGTAGCGCAGCTGATCGGGCCGGACCTCGGGGTCCTGCTCATCACCCACTACCAGCGGATCCTGAACTACGTCACGCCCGACTTCGTCCACGTGATGATCGGCGGTCGTATCGTGAAGTCCGGCGGCAAGGAGCTTGCTCAGGAGCTCGAGGAGAAGGGCTACGAGGGCGTCCGCAAGGAGCTCGGCCTGGACGAGGCCGTCGCGGCGGGGTAGGAGGAACCAGGTGGCGGTGACCGAACAGCAGGGGGCTCCGATATTCGACGCCGAACGCGTCCGGGAGGACTTCCCGATCCTGAAGCGGACGAGCCACGGCAAGCGGCTCGTCTACCTGGACAGCGCCAACACGAGCCAGAAGCCGCGCTCGGTGATCGACACGATCACCGAGCACTACGAGCGGCACAACGCCAACCTGTACCGGGCCGTCTACGAGTTGGCCGAGGAGGCCACCGCGATGTTCGAGGGCGCTCGTGTCAGGCTGGCGACCTTCGTCGGCGCGCCCGACCCGAACGCCGTCGTGTTCACGCGCGGCACGACCGAGTCGATCAACCTGATCGCCAACGCCTGGGGCCGCCGATTCCTGCGCGAGGGCGACGAGATCCTGTTCAGCGAGCTGGAGCACCACTCCAACATTGTGCCGTGGCAGCTCGTCGCCGAGGCCACGGGGGCCGTCACCCGGCTGATCCCGATCGAGGACGACGGGACCCTCGATGCCGCGAGGATCGAGGGCATGCTCACCGATCGGACCAAGGTGCTGGCGATCAGCGGCCAGTCGAACGTGCTGGGCACGCTCCCCCCCATCAAGCGGCTCGCGGCGTCGGCTCACGCGACCGGGGCGATCGTGGTCGTGGACGGCGCGCAACTGGTGCCGCACAACCCCGTCGACGTGGTCGACCTGGACGTCGACTTCCTCACGATCTCGGGGCACAAGATGCTCGGTCCGACCGCGTCGGGCGGCCTGTACGGGCGCCTCGAGCTGCTGGATGCGATGTCGCCCTTCCTTGGGGGCGGCGAGATGATCATGGAGGTCTACCCCGACCACTCGACATACAAGGCGCCGCCGCACAAGTTCGAGGCGGGCACGATGAACATCGCCGAGGAGATCGGGCTCGCGACCGCGATCGAGTATCTGGAGGGCCTCGGGATGGAGAACGTCCGAAACCACGAACGGGAGCTCACGGGGTACGCCGTCGAGGCGCTCGAGTCGATCGGCGCGACGGTCTACGGCCCGAAGGATCTCGAGCAGCGCGGCGGCGCGGTCTCCTTCTGGTACAAGGACATCCATCCGCACGACCTGGCCCAGGTGCTGGATCAGGATGGCGTCTGCGTGCGGCCGGGACACCACTGCGCGCAGGTCCTGATGCGGAGGCTGGGGGTGCCGGCGACGACGCG
>JBKPKU010000200.1:0-2448 GCA_046731295.1 Actinomycetota bacterium | reverse complement strand
AGCCGACCAACCACCTGGACAACGACGCGAAGCGGTGGCTCGTGCGGTTCCTCGCCGGCTACCCCGGCGCCCTCGTCGTCGTGAGCCACGACCTGTCGCTCCTGGACGCCTCGATCACGCGGATCCTGCACCTGGACACGGGCGGCGTCGTCCAGTACCGGGGCACCTACGCCGAGTACCGGGCCGCCCGCCGGGCCGACGAGGCCAGGCTGCGCGCACTCGCCGAGCGCCAGCAGGCCGAGGTGCGACGGCTGAAGACGCTCGCGGACTCGATGCGCGGCCAGACCGCCAAGCGCGCGCGCAAAGCGAAGTCGCTCGACACGCGGGTGCAACGGTTGCAGGAGCGCGCCGTCGAGGTCCCCACGACGCACGAACGAGCCATCCGGTACCGGTTCCCCCAGCCGCCGCGCGCCGGCGCCGTGGTCTTGGAGGCCGAGGGCCTGTCGAAGGGATACGGCGGGCGTGCAGTGTTCGAGGACGTCGGGTTCCACGTGGCCCGCGGGGAGCGCCTCCTGGTCATGGGTCTGAACGGCGCGGGCAAGACCAGCCTGCTCAGGATCCTCGCCGAGGTCGTCGCGCCCGACGCGGGCTCGTTCCGGCTCGGTCACGGCGTCTCGCTCGGATACTACGCGCAGGAACACGAGGGGATCCGCGACGGCGAGGCCGTGCTGGCGCACGTGCGCGCCGAGTCGCTCGACGCCTCGGACCAGGACCTCCGAGGCCTGATCGGGATGTTCGGGCTGCGCGGACGCGTGGCGTTCCAGGACGCCGGGACGCTCTCCGGCGGCGAGAAGACGAAGCTCGCGCTCGCGCAGCTGGTGGCGGGCCGGCGGAATCTCCTGCTCCTGGACGAGCCCACGAACAACCTCGATCCACCGTCCCGAACCGCCGTCGCCGACGCCCTGTCCACGTGGTCGGGGTCGATGGTGATGGTGAGTCACGACGTCGAGTTCGTCCGCGCCCTGGCGCCGCACAAGGTGCTGATGATGCCCGAGGGACAGGTTGGATTCTGGGACGACGGGCTGCTCGAGCTCGTCGCGCTGGCCTAGCCGGTCCGGCGGCGGCACGGGGCCGGGGAACCGGCGGATATGCTCGGCACGGCCCGAACCACGACTCGTCCCAGGAGGATGCGCTCGATGAGCCGAACCGGACCCGCCGACCTGATCTTCGTCAACGGCGCCGTGTACACGGTCGACGCCGCGCGCAGCTGGGCGAACGCCGTCGCCGTCTCGGACGGCGGGATCGTCGCGGTGGGAGCCGACGCCGAGGTCCGCGCGATCGCCGGCGGCGGCACCGAGGTCGTCGACCTCGGCGGCCGGATGCTGCTGCCGGGGTTCCAGGACGCACACGCCCACCCGGCGCCCAGCGGCCTAGACCTGCTGCGCTGCAACCTTGCCGAGGACTACTCCGTGCCCGCGTATAAGCGGATCGTGGCCGAGTACGCGGCCGCGCATCCCGACGACGCCTGGATCGCCGGCAGCGGGTGGTCGATGGACGTGTTCCCCGGCGGCAACCCGCCGAAGGAGGCCCTGGACCGGGTCGTCCCCGATCGGCCGGTGCGGCTGTGGAGCCGCGACGGGCACAGCGTCTGGGTGAACACGCGGGCGCTCGAGATCGCCGCGGTCACCGCGGACACGCCGGATCCGGGCGACGGGTGGATCGTCCGGGACGAGCGCGGCGAGCCGGCGGGCGCGCTGCACGAGGGCGCGTGCGACCTCGTCGAGAAGCACGTGCCCGAGCCCACCGCAGGGGACTGGGTCGCCGGTCTGCGGGCGGCGCAGATCTATCTCCACGCGCTCGGCATCACCGCGTGGCAGGACGCGATCGTCGGGGGCCATTACCCGACGCTGGACCCGTATCTGTCGTTCGCCCGCTCGGGGGAGCTCACCGCGCGGGTGGTCGGGGCCCTGTGGTGGGACCGGCACCGGGGGGTCGAGCAGATCGAGGACCTGCTCGCCCAGCGCGAACGCGGACGCGTGGGCCGCTTCCGCGCGACCAGCGTGAAGATCATGCAGGACGGCGTCATCGAGAACTTCACGGCCGGCGTGCTCGAGCCGTATCTGGACGCTGACGGCCGTCCGACCCAGAACCGCGGGAAGTCCTTCGTCGATCCCGAGGAGCTGAAGGCCGCCGTCACGCGCCTGGACGCCGAGGGGTTCCAGGTGCATATCCACGCGATCGGGGAGCGGGCGGTCCGGGAAGCGCTCGACGCATACGAGGCCGCACGGAGCGCGAACGGGTCGAACGACAACCGCCATCACATCGCGCACATCCAGGTGATCCACCCCGACGACCTGCCGCGGTTCGGCGAGCTCGGCGTGACCGCGAACGCGCAACCGCTGTGGGCCGTGTACGAGGGGCAGATGCTGAACCTGACGATCCCGTTCCTCGGCCCCGAGCGCTCGGGGTGGCAGTACCCGTTCGGGAGCCTGGTGCGCTCGGGGGCGC
>JBKPKU010000199.1:0-19421 GCA_046731295.1 Actinomycetota bacterium | reverse complement strand
ATGGGCGCTCGCTTCGCGTAAGACCAACGATCGCGACGACCACGACAGTGGCAACCCCACCGAACAGGAAGAGGATCGTGCCCAACTCCAAGCCACCCTCCTGCGGCACTGACAGCGAAAACTGGTCGTAGAGCGAAAACGACCCCTCTCCGAACCCGTAGTAGGGAAGGAAGCAGCTCGTCACGAACAGCGCCGCACTGAGCTGCACGATCGCGTAGCCGAGGGTGGAGCGGCGTGTCTGGGTTCCGTGAACTTCGTGCGCCATCCCCCGATGATGTCTTCGCCGTCGGAGGATGTCGAACCTGGCAGATGTACGCCGCCGTGGCCTGACCGGCGTCACCGTCGTCGGGGTCCGCGGTCACCTGGTCGCCGTCGAGGCGCACGTCGGCCGGGGGCTCCCGTCCTGACGCTGACCGGCCCGCCAGCCACCGCCGCCATCCAGGTACATTCCCGCTCACTCGCAGGCACCAGGGGAACACCTCGCTTTCGTCGAGGTAGCCTTCCGTGGGAGGTTCGCATGGCGACTGATGCCGTTCCTACTCGGGCTTCAGGTGGCAGGGTCGTCGGAGCGCGGTGGTTTGGCTTCCTTGTTCGGACCGCGCTTGCCGTGCTCGCGCTCTGGACGTTGGCGTTCGCCGCGGATCGTTACCACGCTTTCGGCCTGGACGCCGCGGCGAACTTCCGGTACGACACCTCGCTGTGGCTCTCTTGGGCCGGCGCGATGGTTGTCGCGGGTCTCCTGTTCGGGTTGGCGACCTGGTTGCCATTCGCCCAGGTTCGCTTCCTGCCGAGCCGCCTTCTTTTGGCCGCGCTGGCGCTCCTGCCCCTCGCTCATTTCTGGTGGGTCCTCATCCAGGGTCACGGACGGTCGGGGGGCTGGCTGGGACGGGCATATTGGTTCGACGGTGCGCAGATCCAGGCCGTGTGTGCTTCTCTTGCGGGAGTGGCGATCGCGTCTGGCTTTAGGGCCAAAGGGCCCCGTCCAGGACCCGAGTAGCCGGGACCCCCAGGTCCATTCCCGCACACTGTCGCACCACGGTGTCTTGTTCCTCGGAGGTTACGGAGTCAGTCGGTAAATGTCGCCCCGTTCCAGACGGCAGTCGTAGCGGCCAAAGTAGATCGAATGGTCGACGACGTCGCTGGGGAAGATGTCGATGCCATCCGGGAACCGCTGGACCACCGTCGACGACTGCGCTCCAGGCACGTGACGCATCAGGCGCACGCCCAGGCCGCAGTCCAATCCACTGGAGCCGTAGTAGACGGTGCCATCGTCGTCGACGATCGGGAAGTAGTTCCACCTCCGTGGGACCGGCACGGTCGTGCGCTCACCGGTCGAGGTCTGATACCGGTAGATGACGCAGGACCGATTGCATGCCTGATAGACGACCCAGTCGCCGTTCACCGGTCCGACCCAGATGTAATCCGCCTTCGCAATGACCTTGGACGTTCCCGACGCGAGGTCATAGAGGATCGCCCGGGTCGAGGGCTCGTTGGCCGGACCCCGCCCAAACAGGAGATGGGCTCCGGAGAGCGAGGGCCGGTTCTCCGATGCTCTGGTGTTCACGCCGGACGGAGCGTCGACGAATGTGCCCGAGCCGAGGTCATAGAGCTTGATGTCGCCCGGTCCGCGAGCGCGCCACTGGGAGAACAGCAGCACGTCGCCCAGGTAGGTATTCGCCATCTCGATGATCGGCCAGTCGGCGTTGGTTCCGCCTGGGTTCACCTTGATGGTCGCCCCACCGACTGGGATGAGGAGAACGTTGCTTTCGGACGACCCCGCCTTGCGCTGGTTAAGTGCCGTGTAGCCGGAACCGGCGGACCCCCAATCCTCGGACTTCCTGGGTGTGCCGGCGACTTTCGTCACGGTCGCAGCCGCGATGGCAGGGCCGACGAGCGTCGTCAGAAGTGCCAGTCCGACAGCGATTGGGATAAGCCGACCCAGTAGCTTCGTGTCCTGTGCTGCCGCCATAGGTCATTTCCCATCGGCGTGTTGAAGCCCCGCCTGTAGGGGAGGTTCGGTCGCCGCCAGAATGAGTCACAGAACGAGTAACAGGCACTCCCCTGCCGAGAGGGCTGCTGAGCAGGGTTAGGTTCCACCCAACTCCCGGTACCTGAAGCAGCTTGCTACGTGGTCTTGCACCAATCCGCAGGCTTGCATGAAGGCGTAGCAGACGGTCGGACCCACGAACGTGAACCCGCGCTTCTTCAGATCCTTGCTCATGGCCTTGGACTCGTCGGTCTCGGCCGGGATGTCGCCGAGCCTGCGGAACCGGCCGACGATCGGCTCGCCGCCCACGAACGACCACAGGTACTCGCCGAGCGAGCCGACCTCGCGCCGGACCTCGGCCACCCGGGCGGCGTTGTTGACCGTCGACTCCACCTTCATGCGGTTCCGGACGATGCCGGGGTCCTGCAGCAGTCGCTCGACCTTGGCCGGCGTGAACCTCGCGACCTTGCCCGGGTCGAACCCGGCGAACGCGCGCCGGTAACCCTCCCGCTTGTTCAGGATCGTGGACCACGAAAGGCCGGCCTGCGCACCCTCCAGCGTTAGCATCTCGAACAGCCGCCGGTCGTCGTGGACCGGAACCCCCCACTCGTCGTCGTGGTAGGTCACGTACAGGGGCTGATCGGCCGGCACCCACTCGCAGCGCTTCGGCATCGGCCCGAACGCTAGCATCGGCCTCCGACATGACTCCTCCCTGGTGGTCCAGGCCGGGGCTCGAAGTTCGGGACGGCCGGCTGTTCGTCGCCGGCCGCGACGCCGAGGCCCTGGCGCGCGAGCACGACACGCCCCTGTACGTCTACGACCTGGTCCGGATCCAGGAGCAGGCGCGGTCGCTGGCGGAGGCGTTCGAACGCGTGGGGGCGCCGCTCCGGCTCCGCTACGCGCTGAAGGCCCAGCGCGAGCCCGAGGTCCTCACCTTCGTGAGGGCGCTGGGGTTCGTCGGCCTCGACGTGTGCTCGCCCCTCGAGATCGAACACGGGCTCGCGCACGGGTGGTCGCCGGGAGAGATGTCGTTCACCGGCACCAACCTGTCCGAACGAGACCTGGATGCGATCGTGCCCAGCGGCGTCCACGTCAACCTCGACCTGCTGTCGCAGCTGGACCGGTTCGGCCGTCGCGCGCCCGGCTCGAGTGTAGGGATCCGGTTCAATCCGCGCGTCGGGGCCTCGTCTCGACAGCACGCGCACCTGTACACGGGGGAGGACCGGCCGTCGAAGTTCGGCATTCTCGAAGACCAGATCGACGAGGCGATCGAGATCGCCCGCAGGCACGACCTGTCCCTGGACACGGTCCACGTCCACGTCAACCGGACGCTGCTCACCGACGCCCTCCCCGCGCTCGAGGTCGCCGTCGAGCGGGCCGCCGGCATCGCGAAACGGCTCACCGACGCCGGCCATCCGATCTCGGAGGTGAACACGGGGGGCGGGCTCGGCGTCCCGTTCGACGCCGGGAAGCCGCCGCTGGACCTGGACGCGTTCGCGAAGGTCCTGGCGAATCACCTCGGTCCGCTCGGGGTGACGATCGCGTCCGAGCCGGGGGACTTCCTGGTCAAGGAGATGGGCGTGCTCCTGACCGAGGCCGTGAGCCTCGACGACCGTGACGGCCACCGGTTCGTCGGCGTGGACGCGGGGTTCAACGTCGCGCCCGAGCGCCGGATCTACGACGAGCCGATCCCGCTGGTCCTGTGTCGCGCCGCCGCTGCGCCGGGCGAGCGGCCGATCACGGTGGCGGGCAACATCAACGAGGGTGACGACCTGTGGGCCGACGACCTCCCGATGCCCGAGGTGCGCGAGGGCGACGTGTTGGGGCTGCTACGGGTCGGCAGCTACAACCGTTCGATGCACATCGACCACTGCATGCGCCCGCCGGCCCGAACGGTGGCGTTCGCCGACCGGATCTGACGCCGGCCGGAGGCCATCATGCCGGCTGCATGAACATCCAGCGGTGCCCTTCGAGGTCCTCGGCCGAGTACCTGCGTCCGAAGGGCCCGTCCTCGAACCCGCGGACGATCGTGGCGCCGGCGCCCAGCGCGCGTTCGTAGTGCGCGCGGGCATCTTCCACGTAGATCAGCACGCCGTCGGCTACGAACGGGCTCTGCGCCACTGCGCGCTCGAGCTCGCACGCCTCGGCGTGGCGGGCCGGTCCACGGTAGGCCGGGCCGGGCCAGCCGAGCATCACCAGCGCCCCGTCGCGTTCGAGCTCGGCGTGCGTCACGCGCCCATCTTCGTCGGTGAATCGTTCGCCCCGCTCGCGGAAGCCGAACGCCCGCGCCAGCCACGCGGCCGCGCCGCCCACGTCCTCGTACGACAGCATCGGCACCGCGCGTTGGGTGACGTCGACGGTCACCGCGTACGGGGGAAGCCGAGGTCGACGGAGCTCGTGGCCGGGTCGGGCCAACGTTGGGTGACGACCTTGCCGCGGGTGTAGAAGCGGATCCCCTCGGGCCCGTACATGTGCGCGTCGCCGAACAGCGAGTGCTTCCACCCGCCGAACGAGTAGTAGGCGACCGGCACCGGGATCGGCACGTTGATGCCCACCATCCCGGCCTCGACCTCGAACACGAACTGGCGCGCCGCGCCGCCGTCTCGCGTGAACAGCGCGACCCCGTTGCCGTACTGGTTACGGTTCACCAGGTCGACCGCCTGATCGTAGGTCTCCAGTCGCGTGACCGCGAGCACCGGCCCGAAGATCTCATCCTTGTAGGCGTCCATCTCCGTCGTCACGTCGTCAATCAGCGAGGGCCCGAGGAAGAACCCCTTGTCCTCTTTGTACAGCTCGTGCTCGCGGCCGTCGGCGACCACACGCGCGCCCTGGGCCGGGCCGCTGTCCAGGTAGGAGGCCACCCTGTCGCGGTGCTCGCGCGTGATGAGGGGCCCCATCTCGGACTCGGGATCCATGCCCGCGCCGACCTTGACCTTCGGGATGCGGTCGGCGATCGCGTCCACGACGGTGTCGGCGATGTGCCCGACGTTGGTCAGGACCGAGATCGCCATGCAGCGCTCGCCGGCCGCGCCGTAGCCGGCCGAGACCGCCGCGTCCGCCACCATGTCCACGTCGGCGTCGGGCAGCACGACCATGTGGTTCTTCGCGCCGCCGAGCGCCTGCACGCGCTTCCCGTTCGCGGTGCCGGTCGTGTAGATGTGGCGCGCGATCGGCGTCGAACCGACGAAGCTCACGGCGCGGATGTCGGGGTGCTCGAGGATCCCGTCCACGGCGACCTTGTCGCCCTGGATCACGTTGAACACGCCGTCGGGAAGGCCGGCCTCGGCGAACAGGTCGGCGAGCACCAGCGACGGTCCGGGATCCTTCTCGGAGGGCTTGAGGATGAACGTGTTGCCGCAAGCCATCGCGTTCGCGCACATCCAGATCGGGACCATGGCCGGGAAGTTGAACGGCGTGATGCCGGCCGCCACGCCCACCGGCTGCCGGATCTCGAACACGTCGACGCCGGTCGAGGCCTGCTCGGAGAAGCCGCCCTTGAGCAGGTGGGGGATCGCGGTCGCGTACTCGACGTTCTCCAGGCCGCGCTGCACCTCGCCGATCGCGTCCGAGAGGACCTTGCCGTGCTGCGCGGTCAGGACCTTCGCGACGTCGGTCTTGCGGGCCTCGAGCAGCTCGCGGATGTTGAACATGATCTCGGCGCGCTTGGACAGCGAGGTCGCGCGCCAACCCTGGAATGCCTCCTTTGCCGCCTCGACCGCCTTGTTCAGCTCGGCAGGGTCGGCGAAGTCCACCTCGTGCGTCTGTTCGCCGGTCGCGGGGTCGAACACCGGTCCCCGGCGCCCCGACTCGCCCGGCACGTGCTTGCCGCCGATGTAATGCCCGATGCGCTCCATGCTCCCTCCGGATCCGTGTGTGCGCGACCGAACGCCGCGTAGGTGGATGGTACTCGCCGGGGCTAGACTGCCGCTCTGACGAGCGCTCCAAGGGGGACCCATGAGCGAGCTCACCGCCGACGAGATCGTCGGCCTGTGCATGCGGCACACGCTGTATGACTGGCAGCAGCAGGGCTCCACGCGCCCGATCCCGGTCGCCTCGGCCAAGGGCTGCGAGTTCTTCACGGCCGACGGCAAGCGGTACCTGGACTTCAACAGCCAGCTGATGGGCGTGAACATCGGGCACGGCGACCGGCGGGTGATCGACGCGATCGCCGAGCAGGGGCGCACGCTCCCCTACATCAGCCCGTTCATGGCGACCGAGGTTCGGGCCCGGCTCGGGAAGAAGCTCGCCGAGCTGATGCCCGGCGACCTCGACAAGGTGTTCTTCACCCTCGGCGGCGCCGAGGCCAACGAGAACGCGATCCGGATCGCGAAGGCCGTTACCGGGCGGCAGAAGATCCTCGCGCGCTACCGCTCCTACCACGGGGCGACGTACGCGACGATCACGCTCACCGGCGATCCGCGCCGGTGGGGCAACGAGCCAGGCATGCCCGGCGTCGTGCACGTGCTCGACCCGTACCACGGGACGCAGCGCGGGTTCGAGGACGCCCACACAGCGCTTTCGTACCTGGACGAGACCATCGCGCTCGAGGGCCAGAGCACGATCGCCGCGTTCATTCTCGAGCCAGTGACCGGCACCAACGGCATCCTGATCCCGCCCGACGGCTACCTGCAGGGGGTTCGCGAGCTCTGCGACCGGTACGGGATCCTGCTGATCGCCGACGAGGTCATGTCCGGGTTCGGTCGCACGGGAGAGTGGTTCGCCGTGAACCACTGGGGCGTGGTGCCCGACATCATGACGATGGCCAAGGGCTTGACGTCGTCGTACATCCCGCTGGGGGCGGTCGGACTGTCGCCGAAGGTGTACGAGCACTTCGACGAGCACGTGTTCTACGGCGGCCTGACCTACAATTCGCACCCGCTGGCGCTGGCTGCGGCGATCGCGACGATCGGCGTGTACGAGGAGGACGGCCTGATCGAGCACACCGCGAAGATGGGCGAGGTCATGGCCCGGCACCATCAGGAGCTGTTCGACAAGCATCCGTCGGTCGGGCTGGTCCGCAACATCGGACTGTTCGGCATCGTGGAGCTCGTTCGCAGCCGGGAGACGATGGAGCCGCTCGCGCCGTTCAACGGCGCCAGCGACGAGATGAAGGCCGTCGCCAAGCACCTGGACGAGCGAGGGCTGTTCACGATGATCCGGTTCAACGGGATCATGACCAACCCGCCGCTGCCAATCACAGAGGAGCAGCTGGCCGAGGGCTTCGGGATCATCGACGAAGCGCTCGGCATCGCCGATCAGGCGATCGCCTAGCCGCGTGACCGAGCGCGTCGGGTTCGTCGGCCTCGGCGTCATGGGCGCCCCGATGGCGCGCCACCTCTTGTCCGCCGGGTTCCCGCTCACGGTGCAGTCGCGCTCGGCGCCGCCCGTGGAGGCGCTCGTTGCCGAGGGCGCCTCGCGGGCCTCCAAACCGGCCGACGTCGCCCGCGCCTCAGACGTGATCGTCACGATGCTGCCCGACACGCCCGACGTCGAGCTCGTGCTTCTCGGAGCAGACGGCGTCGCCGACGGCGCGGCCTCCGGCTCGCTGGTGATCGACATGAGCACGATCGACCCGATCGCGACGCGTTCGTTCGCCGAGCGGCTCGCGGAGAACGGCGTCTCGATGCTGGACGCGCCCGTGTCGGGTGGCCAGGTCGGCGCCGAGGCCGGCACGCTCTCGATCATGGTCGGCGGTCCGGACGACGCGTTCGAGCGCGCGCTCCCGCTGTTCGAGGCGATGGGTTCGACGATCGTGCACGTCGGCCCGGCCGGCGCGGGCCAGGTGGCGAAGGCGTGCAACCAGCTCGTGATCGCCTCGGCCGTCGAGGCGGTTGGGGAGGCGTTCGTGCTCGCGGTGCGGGCCGGCGTCGATCCCGCGAAGGTGCGCGAGGCGCTTCTCGGCGGGTTCGCCGGCTCCAAGGTGCTGGAGCTGCACGGCCGGCGCATGCTGGACGGCGCGTTCGAGCCCGGGTTCCGCTCGGCGCTCATGGCCAAGGACGGCCGCATCGTGGTGCAGGCCGCCGACCGGCTCGGCGTGCCGATCCCCGGGTTCCGCGCCGTGGCCGAACGCCTGGAGGCGATGCTCCCCGCGGGCCGCGGCGACCTGGACTACGCGGCGCTCGTCACGCTGTTGGAGGACGAGGCCGGGGTGGACGTGCGGTCCAACCCGTGAGGCGGGAGCTACCAGGAGGCTACGAGCTCGACGACGACCCGGCCCGGCTCGACCTCGATGCGATCTGGGCGTTCCTGTCCACCGAGGCCTACTGGGGCCGGACGCGCACGCGTGACATGTTCGAACGCCAGGTGCGCGAGGCCGCCCGGGTGATGGGGCTGTATCTGGGGGAGCGGCAGGTCGGGTTCGAGCGCGCGTTCACCGACGGCATGGTCGTGTACCTGGCCGACGTCTACGTACTGTCCGAACACCGCGGGCGTGGCCTCGGCGTCGAGCTCGTGCGCGCCATGGTCGACGAGGGGCCGCTCCGCGACCTGCGGTGGCTGCTCCACACCAGGGACGCCCACGGTCTGTACGAGAAGTTCGGGTTCGGGCCGCCCGGCGAGCGCGTGATGGAGCGCCCGCCGCCGGACTGACTCAGGCGGGGGCCGGGGCGATCGCGAAGCGCTCGGCCCATTCGGCCAGGGCGTCGATCGCCTTGCCGAGACCCAGGCCGGACTCGGTGAGCCCGTACTCGATCAGCACGGGCCGGCCGCTGTGGACGGTCCGCGTCACGATCCCCTCGGCCTCGAGCTGCTTCAGGCGCTCCGAAAGCAGGTTGTCCGAGATGCCGGGCACGCGCTCCCGGATCTCGCCGAACCGTGCCGGGCCGAACAGGAGCACGCGGATGACCTGCGGGTTCCAGCGGCGACCGAGGATCTCGGCGGCGCGCTGGAAGTGCTCGCAGACGCTGCCCCGTTCCTCGCCATTGCCGCTCGTCTCCACGAGGGAGATGCTAGACGCACGGGCTCCCCGAAGGTGGGTATCTTCGGGAATAGGAGGAACTCTCATCTCGTTAGCGGTCAACGAATGATGAGGCCGGTCTCTTCCCGAGACCACGGAGCAAGGAGGTTCAGATGGCTTCGGAAACCCCCGTGACGGTGGATCGGGCGCAGCTGCCGCCCGCAGGCACGTGGACGTTCGACAAGGCCCATACGCGGATCGAGTTCGTGGCCCGGCACATGCTCTCGAAGGTGCGGGGCCGGTTCTCCGAGTACGACGGGACGGTCACGATCGCCGAGCGTCCGGAGGACTCGCACGTGGAGGTCGAGATCCAGGCGGCCAGCCTGTCCACGGATACGCAGATGCGCGACGACCACCTGCGCAGCGACGATTTCCTGGAGGTCGAGACGTACCCGACCCTGTCGTTCCGCAGCACCGCGCTGCGTCCGAGGGGCGACAACACGTTCGACCTCGTCGGGGACCTGACGATCAAGGACATCACGCGCGAGGTGGTTCTGAAGGCCGAGTTCAACGGCTGGGGGCCGGGGATGACCGAGGATCGCCCGCCGCTCGCCGCGTTCTCCGCCAGGACCGAGATCGACCGCGAGGACTGGGGCATAACGTGGAACATGGTCGTGGAGACCGGCGGCTTCCTCGTCAGCCGGACGGCCCAGATCGAGATCGAGACCGAGCTCAACCTGGTGCAGTAGCCGGCCGGCTCGCACGCGCGGCGTAGGATGCCTGCCCGTGCGCATCGCGCTCTGCCAGACCAACTGCGGCGAGGACGCCGCCGCCAACGAGGAGCAGGTGTTCGGCCTGCTGGAGCGGGCGGCGGGCGAGGGCCCGGACCTCGTGGCCCTGCCCGAGGTCTGGCCCCTGCAGGGCTCGGCCACGCTGATCCGAGAGGCGGCCGAGCCCGTCCCCGGACCCCGAACCGAGCGTCTGGGCGCGTTCGCGCGCGAGCACGGAGTCTGGCTCCACGGCGGCAGCGTGCTCGAACGCGACGGCGAGCACGTTTTCAACGCGAGCCTGCTGTTCGATCGCGAGGGCGCGCCGGTCGCGACCTACCGCAAGATCCACCTGTTCGACGCCGATCCGCCCGGTGCCGTCCCGAGCCGTGAGTCCGCGGTGTTCTCGGCCGGGGATCAGGTGGTGACCGCCGAGACGGAGTTCGGACGCGTCGGCCTGTCGATCTGCTACGACCTGCGTTTCCCCGAACTGTACCGGGCCCTCGCCGTGCAGGGCGCCACGATCCTGTTCGTCCCGGCCGCCTTCCGCTACGAGACCGGCGAGGACCACTGGTCGTCGCTGCTGCGCGCCCGGGCGATCGAGGACCAGGCGTTCGTGGTGGCCGCGGCCCAGTGGGGCACATGGGGGCCAGAGGGGGGCGAGCGCCGGAACTTCGGCCACAGCCTGGTGGCCGACCCCTGGGGCAGGGTGATCGCCGAGGCGCCGGACGGCGTTGGCGTGACCGTGGCCGAGCTGGACCTGGCGGAGGTCGGGCGGGTGCGGGAGATGCTCCCCGCGCTCCGGCACCGACGCCTGTTTCCCTCCTGCTGAAGACCGGCCTTCCGGCTCATCGTTGCTAGACACTTCGGACTACTTCCTCCGGCCATTGTGTCGGCCGTGCCTACACTCCCGGCCTCCTCGGGCCGATAACCCCCGCGAAGGGTTGGTCCCGACAAAGGCAAACCGCCGGGAACGGCGGGACGCAAAGCTCCGGGCCCCATCGCCCGCCAAGAGGGTGAGGGCGGCCGAGCTGCCGAAGGACCGGGCCTCTTGTCAAGAGCCCGAGCCCGCAGGGACCCCGACGGAGGAGGGCCACGGTGGCGAACTCGGTCAGTCGGAGCCGGCGCCAGGTGGCGCTCGTGTTCCTGCTCGCCGCCGCCCTCTTCTCCACCGGGATCGTGACCGACCCGGACCCTGCCGGCGCCACGCTGCGGGCCAGGGGCGAGATGTTCAGGCTCACCAACGTCGACCGCGAAGACAGGGACCGGCGTGCGTTGGACCTGAACATCCGGCTGTCCCGCTATGCCAAGCGGCACTCGCGAGCTATGGCGGACAGGGGAGAGTTGTTCCACACGGCGAACCTGGCGGCCAAGTTGGACGGGCTCGACTGGACGATCGGTGGCGAGAACGTGGGCGTCGGTCCCGATCTACCCGAACTGGAGTCCGCCTTCATGGCGTCGTATCCGCATCGAAAGAACATCTTGCGACGGGGGTTCTACGACACGGCCATCGGGGTAGTCGAGTCGAATGGGAACTTCTGGGTGACCGTCATCTTCTACGGCTAGCCCCTCCCGACCTAGCTGTAGAGGCAGAGGCGCCCCGGCCCTTAGAGGTCCGGGGCGCCTCGTTTTCTACGCGCGGTCGATGTCCGCCTGTCGGTCGACGTCGGCCGGCGCGTCCTCATCGAGCGTGACCCAGCGAACGCGTTCGGGCTGCGCGTCGAACAGCGCGCGCGCACCCGTGTCGCCCCGGAGGCCGGCCGCCTCGTCCCAGACGGAACGTGCGAGCAGGGCGGGGCCCGGCGCGTCCCGAAAACGGATCCGTACGACCTCGGGCTCGCCCTCTCCGAACGCCGACACCAGGGCCCTCACGTGCCCCGCCTCGATCCCCGGCTGATCGGCGAGCAGGACGACGGCGGCCTCGCTCCGGTTGTCGAGCGCTCGAAGCCCGGCCGCGAGGGACCCCGCCTGGCCCTCGGCGTAGCGCTCGTTGATCACGGTGCGGGAGCCTTCCGGCAGTTCGAGCGCGTCCCGAACGCGGAGCGCGTCGTGCCCGAGGACCACCACGATCTCGTCCACGCCGGCCCCGGCCGCCGCATCCACGGCGTGCTGGACGAGCGGTTTGCCTCGCAGGATCTCGATCTGCTTGGTGCCGCCGAACCGCGTGCCCTCGCCCGCGGCCAGGACGAGCGCCGAGATCACCCCTCGCGCTTCCCGAACAGCCTGCGGAAGAAGCGCTTGATGCCGGCCCAGACGGCCATCAGGCCGAGACGGAAGCCCTTGATCGGCTTGGCTCCGGCCGACGCCTCCTCGCCCCGCACCTCCTCCGCCACGTCGGCGGACTCGGTCGCGACCACTTCGGCCGCCCGCATGCTGTGGGCCAGGCAGTCGGCGAACTCCTGCGTGAGCTTCCGACTCACCTCCGGCAGCAGGCCGCGGCTGAGCTGCGCGACCGTTCCGGTCAGGTGGATGTCGGCCTGCATCTTGACGTGCGTCTCGCCCCGCCCGTCCTCGAGCCAGCTGGTGACGGACGCGTTCGCGGCGCCCTTGCCCTTCTGCTCCATGCCCTTGGCCGCGAGCTTCACACGGTGCGCCTCGTCGTCGCGCTCCTGCATCGTGACCGTGCCGGCGAACGACAGGGACACGGGCCCGAGCTTCATGTTGACCTTGCCCTTCCAGGTCTGGTCGTCGACGACCTCGGTCAGCTCGGCGCCGGGCATGCACGGGGCCACCCGTTCGACGTCCAGGAGGTAGGCCCACACGTGGTCGATGGGCGCCGGCACGGTGAACTCGTTCTCGATCTGCATGCACGCTCCTCGGTCGCCCGGAGCCTACCCGAGCGCGGTCTTCTCGAACCTACGGCCGGGGTTGCGCCGCACGTCGCTCGTGGATCGGACCCGGACGGTCCTTCAGGAACCCGGCGCCGCGGCCGCGCTTGACCGCCACGATCTCGGCGACGATCGCGGCCGCGATCTCCTCGGCGCCCTCGGCCCCGAGATCGAGTCCCGCCGGTCCGCGGATCCGTGAAAGGTCGGCCTCCGAGATGTCGATTCCCTCGTCCCGGAGCTCGGTCAGCAGGCGCTGCGTCCGGACCGCCGGCCCGAGCATCGAGATGAAGCGCACGGGCGACGTGAGCAGCGACCGCAGGTAGTCCTTGTCCCGCAGGAAGTTGTGGCTCATCACGACGACGTGCGTTCGGGCGTCCACCGGCGCGACCTCGGCCACCTTGTCCGGTCGCTCGACCAGCACGAAGTCGGCCGCCTTCGGGAAGCGCGTGCGGTTGAGGAACTCGGGACGGTCGTCGACGACGATGGGGTTCCAGCCCAAGTTCGATGCGGCCTCGACGAGCGGGGCGGCGTCGTGGCCGGCGCCGCAGACCAGCAACCGCAGCGGCGGCTCGAGGACCTCGACGAACGCGCGCGCCTCGCCCTCGGTACCGGGCAGGGTCCGAACCTCGCTGCGCTCGGCCTCCAGGAGCTCGAGCGCGGCGTCCCGGGCCGCCCGGTCGAGTGCCTCGTCGTCCAGGGATCGCTCGGTCTGTCCGCTCGGCTTGACCAGGAGCCTGTCGCCCTGCTCGACGTTCGGGACGCTCGAGTCCAGGACCGTCACCATGGAGATCGGCCGCTCCTCCTCGAGCGCCATCCGGAGCGCGCCGGCGACCTCCGCGGCCTTGTCGGCGGGCTCGACGAACAGCTCGAACGCGCCGTTGCAGCCGAGCCCCCAACCCCAGACGGCGTCGTCATCGGCCGTCAGGTCGAACGACACGATGCGAGCGACGCCCTCGCTCATCACGATCTTGGCGACGTCGGCCACGTCGTTCTCCAGGCAGCCGCCCGAGATGTTGCCGACCAGGTCGCCCTCCTCGGGCACGAGCAGGCGCGCACCCGGGCGGCGATAGGTCGACCCGCTCACGGCGACGATCGTGGCGAGCGCCAGCTTCTGCCCGCGCGCCGAAAGCGACTCGATCGCCGACAGGACGTCGGAGAGTTCGCTCATCCAGGCGATGGTAATGGGAGGAGGAGGTTCGGGTGAGGTCGGCCGATCACGAGGCGTCGTGCGGGTGCTCGATGGAGACCAGCCGGTATGCGGGGGCGGCCTCCTCGCGCCTGCTCCGGCACGTGAGGAAGTGCGGTGCCGAGGCCTCGATAGCGACGATCACCGTGACGTGACCCGCGGGGGTCGCGAAGGTCGCGGTCACGAGGTCGCCGTTCCGCTCGGAGCGTTCGAACGTGACGTCGTCGATCGCGGTGAGCCCCGCGCGTTCGCGAAGGGCGACCTCGGCCGCCTGCACGACCATCGGGTAGCACGACCGCCCGCGGAGGTGTTCGAGCGCGAGCCGCCCCTCGAGGTACGCGCCGGCCACGCTGGCCGCTTCTTTTGGTCGGACGCGGCCGAAGTACAGCCCGTGCGGGAACGCGAGCAGGTTGCCGGCGAACCGGTCGCCGCCGATGTGGGTGCTCTCCCAGGTCACCTCGGGGTACGCGCTCGAGAGCTCGACGGCGAGCGGGCGGCCGCGTTCGGCGCAGCAGACGTCACGCCGGCCGTGCGTGCACACGAGGAACAGCGCGCGCTCGTGCGGTTCGAATCCGGGCCGCTCCCCGCGCCCGAGCGCGTCGACATCCACCTCGAGCGCCTCGCCGAGCTCGCCGAGCGTGGTCCTCTCGATCCACGGTGTCGCGGGTCCCGATCGAACCGCGAAGCAGGTCACGCCGCTCGACGCGTTCGCGCCTGGGGAGCGTCTGATCAGCAGCGGCCGGACGCCGGCGGCCCGGCATCGGCTCGCGAGCTCGGCGCCCAGGCCCTCCGGCAGCCGAGCGTCCGAGGGGGCGTCGCGGCCCCAGGGCCCGGCGTGTTCGAGCAGCAGCCACGAGCGGACCGTCGAGGCGGTGCCGGCCAGCGATTCGGCGCGCGCCTGGCTCTCGTGCGAGCAACGCTCGGACCGTGTCAGCACCCGTTCAGGCGATCGGTCGCAGGAGGCCCTCGCGCACCAGCCGGCGGGCCAGGACGACGCGGCTGTCGCGATCGGGGACCACGTTCGAGAGCTCCCCCAGCCGGAACGAGGGCGCGTCCGAGATGTGCCGCATCGCCGCCTCGAGCCAGGCCGGCATCTCGAGTCGCCGGTCGCCGAGGAGCGCGATCAAGCGATCGGGCTGCGTTCGAAGCACGAGGATCGAGCCCGGACGGCGTTCGAACCGCGTCTCGTCCGTGACCTCGCCAAGCGCGTCCCGGTCGACGAGCCCGCCGCGGAGCAGCGGCAGCCGCGTCGTCAGGAAGCGTTCGAGGCGCGCGTCCGCGATCGAACGCGCATCGGCAGAAGCGAGCGCCGAGCCGGCGCGACCGAGACGGTCGCCCAGCTGCCGGGCGAACCCATCGGGATCGGCGGGCCACCCGGCCGGCACCGCCTCGTCGAACGCCGCGTCGCCCTCGACGGCCTTCATCGCGTCGCGGATCACGTCGCGCCAGGACACGACGTGGACGCCGATCGTCAGGTGCCCCGACAGCGATCGCTGCGTCGACGCCGCGTGCGGCGTCCCGGTCGGCATGTAGATGCAGTCGCCGGGTCCGATCTCGGCCCGCATGGGCTCGCGTTCGGGCTCGCCGGGCGCCGCATGCACCTCCCACGATTTGCGACCGAACGCCTGCAGGACGAACACGTCGTGGGGGTCGTCGTGCCGCTCGAGGCCCTGGGCGCCGGGCGGCGTGATGTACGCGTTGACCTGGCAGGGGTGACCGAGCTCGACCTCGAGCTGGCGGCAGAAGCGCGTGACCGGCTCGTGGTACCGGTGCAGTCCCTGCAACACGATCGTCGCGCCGCCCTCGAACAGCGAGAACACGCGCGCCGGGTCGGCCATCCCCGACACCGGCCTCGAACCCGTGGTGCCCGAACGCGTGTACGCCGACTCGGGGATCTGCTCGCCGGCCTTGACCAGCCGGAAGGACGGCGTTCGAAGCGACGTCGTCGACAGGATCCGGTCGACCTCGTCGAGCGTCAGCAGGTCGGCGAAGCCGACCGGATCGTCGCGCTCGTGGAACGTCGGGCGCCGTCCCCACGAGGTCGCGAGGAAGGCGCCGGGATCACCCGTGCAGCGCGCGAGCGGACGTCGTCCCGAGTCGCTCTCGCGCTCGAGTTCGACGACCGAGCTCACGACGCGGCGTCGGTCCCGTCGGTGTCCTGCGAGTCGGTGCCGTCCGTGTCCTGCGAGTCCTTGCCGTCCTGATCCTGCGTGTCGGTACCGTCCTGATCCGGCATCGGCCGCTCGGTCTCGGCGGTGCTCGCCGACGGCGAGACCGTGAGAATGTCCTCGTCGGTCAGCGTGCGGTCGCCCGTCGTCGCCTCGTCCATCCCTCGCCTCCTTCCTTCCGAACCGCTTCCTACGTACCCGGCACCGCCGCGACGAACCGCGCCGGGTCCCCGTCGAACCGGGCCAGGCACCCGGCCGAGCAGAAGTAGTACGTCGCGTCCTCGAACGTCGACCGGTACACGGCCGACGCGACGTCGACGGTCATGCCGCAGACCGGGTCGATCGCCTCGTGCGTCGGCAGCTCGGCCGGCGGGGCGGCGGCCAGGTCGCCGGCCGCGCGCTCGTGCACGAGCTCGGCCAGGATCGCGACCGCGATCTCCTCGTGCGCGATCTTGCCGAGGTCCAGACCCGCCGGCGCGTGCACGCGAGCGACCTGTCCGTCGGTGACCCCGCGGTCGCGCAGGTACCCGAGCACCGCCTCGGCCCGACGGCGCGACGCCACCAGGCCCACGTACGCCGCCGGCGTGGCGAGCGCGGCCTCGAGCGCCGCCTCGTCGTAGTGGCCCTGCGTCGCGACCACGATCACCGAGCGTTCGGTCACGCCGGCCTGGGACAGGTCGAGCGAGGTGAAGACGCGATCGGCCGCTGGGTAATTTTCGGCCAGGCCGCCCTCGTCGACGACGACCGTGCGCCAGCCGAGCGCGTTCGCCATCGACGCCAGCGTCCCCACCGCCGGCGAACGACCGATCACGACCAGGTGCGGCTGCGGCAGGACCGGTTCCACGTAGACCTCCAGGGCTCCCTCGCTCTGACACGCGATCGGCACGGTGACCACGCCGTCGCGACCGTGGGCCGCGAGCAGCAGTTCCTCCTCCCCACCCAGGAACAGCAGTCGCGGCGTCCCTTCCTCGAGCGCCTTCAGCGATTCTCGGATGACCGTGGGCTCGGCGCACGCGCCGCCGAGCCATCCATGCACGCGGCGGTCGGGTGTGATGAGCGCGGTCGAGCCCTCCTTGCCGGACGACGGCGCGCGCCGCCAGACCACGGTCGCCAGGACGAACGGCTGCCCGCGCCGGGATAGGTCCGCCGCGAGCCCGAGCACCTCGGCTTTCACGGTTCCAGGCTACCCAGAACCTTCTATGTGGACAGGGCGGCTTGGATGGCCTCCCAAACCTTCCCGCTGGTGAGCGGCATGTCGATGTTGCGGACGCCGAGGGGCCACAGCGCGTCGATCACCGCGTTCACGAACGCGGCCGGCGAGCCCACCGTGGCCGACTCGCCCACGCCCTTGGCGCCGATCGGGTGGTGGGGAGACGGCGTCACGGTCTCGCCGAGCTCGAACTTCGGCGTCTCCCACGCCGTCGGGAGCAGGTAGTCGAGGAAGTTGGCCCCGATGCAGTTGCCCTCCTCGTCGAACGTGATCTGCTCCATCGCGGCGATCCCGAACCCCTCACACAGGCCGCCGTGGATCTGGCCCTCGACCACCATGGGGTTGATCCGCACGCCGCAGTCGTCGACGGCGACCACCTTCTGCACCTTCCACTGGCCCGTGTCGGCGTCGACCTCGACCACCACCGCGTACGTGCCGAACGGGAACGTCAGGTTCGGCGGGTCGTAGTAGGCCACCCCCTCCAGGCCGGCCTCCATGCCGTCGGGGAAATTCGTGTAGGCGGCGAAGGCGACGTCCTGGATCGTGACCGCCTTGTCCGGTGCTCCCGAGACCGTGAACCGCCCCTTGTCGAACTCGACGTCGTCCTCGGAGACCTCAAGCAGGTGCGCGGCCAGCTTCCGAGCCTTGTCTCGGAGCTTGCGCGAGACCATGGCCGTCGCGGCCCCCACGGTCGGTGTCGAACGCGACGCGTACGTGCCCAGCCCGTAGGGCGTGTCGTCCGAGTCGCCGTGCGTCACCTTGATGTCCTCGGGCTGGATCCCGAGCTCCTCCGCCACGATCTGGGCGAACGTCGTCTCGTGGCCCTGGCCCTGGGTCTGCGAGCTGATCTTCAGGTGTGCCTTCCCGGTCGGGTGCACGCGAAGCTCGGCTCCGTCGTTCATCTTGATCCCGAGGATGTCGTAGTCCTTGTGCGGGCCGGCGCCGACGACCTCGGTGAAGCTGGCGAGCCCGATCCCGATCAGCCGGCCCTGCTCGCGCGCCTCGGCCTGTTCCTTGCGCAGCTGCTCGTAGCCGACCTTCTCCAGCGCCAGGTCCATCGCGCCGTGGTAGTCGCCCGAGTCGTACTCGAACCCGGTCGCGCTCTTGTACGGGAACTGGTCCTTCTCGATGAAGTTCTTCTTGCGGAAGTCGGCGGGGTCCATGCCGATCTCGTACGCGGCGTTCTGCACGAGGCGCTCGATCATGTACGAGGCCTCGGTCACGCGGAACGAGCACCGGTAGGCGACGCCGCCCGGGGCCTTGTTCGTGTAGTAGCCGTCGGCCGTCACGTGCGCGGCCGGCAGGTCGTAGGAGCCGCTCACGATGTGGAACAGCCCGACCTTGAACTTCGACGGCTGCGCGTCGGCGTAGAAGGCACCCTCGTCGGCGTCGAGCGAGACCCGGAGGCCGGTCATCATGCCGTCCTCCTTCAGGGCCATCTCGCCGTGCATCCAGAAGTCGCGAGCGAACCCCGTCGAGATCAGGTTCTCCGTGCGGTCCTCGATCCACTTCACGGGATGGCCGAGCAGGAGCGAGGCCGCCGTGGCGATGACGTACCCCGGGTAGACGGGGACCTTGTTTCCGAACCCGCCGCCGATGTCCGGCGAGACGATCCGGATCTTCTCCTCGGGAAGGCCGGCGACCAGCGCGAACACGGTGCGGATCAGCTGCGGCGCCTGCGAGGTCATGTAGATCGTGGCCTGACCGGTCGCGGGATTCACGTCCGCCAGGCATCCGCAGGTCTCCAGCGGCGATGGGTGGGAACGCGGGTACCACGTGTCGAGCGAGACCACCCGGTCGGCCTTCGCGAACGCCGCGTCCGTCGCCTCCTGGTCACCCGACTCCCAGTGGTAGATGTGGTTGTCGGTCTGGCCCTCCTTCTCGTCGCGGATCAGCGGCGCGTCGGCGGCCGCGGCCTGCTGCGGCGAGATCACAACGCCGAGCGGCTCGTAGTCGACGTCGATCAGCTCCAGCGCGTCCTTGACGATGTAGGGGTCGGTCGCGATCACCGCCGCGACCTCCTGGCCCTGGAACCGCACCTTGTCGGTGGCGAGGACCGCCTCGGTGTCCCCCGACAGCGTCGGCATCCACGCGAGGTTGTGCTGGGCCATGAGCTCGCCCGTGACGACGGCGATCACGCCCTCGATCTCCTGCGCGCGCGACCCGTCGACGCTGTTGATCTTGGCGTGCGCGAACGGGCTCCGCAGGATCGCCATGTGAAGCATCCCCGGCAGGTGGATGTCGTCGATGTAGTTGCCCGCGCCGCGGATGAAGCGGTCGTCCTCCTTGCGCCGAACGCGGTGTCCGATCCCCCGGATCTCTTCGGCTTCGGTTGCCATCTGTAGTCCCCTAACTCGCCACGGACGCCGCGGCGTCCTCG
>JBKPKU010000198.1:0-3362 GCA_046731295.1 Actinomycetota bacterium | reverse complement strand
ACTTCATCTGGTGTAAGGCGCACGAGGAGCAGAAGGCGCGGGCGCTGCGCGACGCCGGGTTCGACATGGACCTGGACGGCGCGGACAGCTACTCGATCCAGTACCAGAACGCCAACAACTCGGTGCGCGTCTCCGACGAGTTCATGCGGGCCTACGAGCTGGACCAGGACTGGAAGCTGAAGTCCGTCACCACGGGCGAGACCGTCGAGACCGTTCGGGCGCGCGAGATCACGCGCGAGGTCGCGCAGGCCGCCTGGGAGTGCGCCGACCCCGGCATGCAGTACGACACCACGATCAACGAGTGGCACACGTGCCCGGCCTCGGGGCGCATCAACGCCTCGAACCCGTGCTCGGAGTACATGCACCTGGACAACAGCGCGTGCAACCTCGCCTCGTTGAACCTGATGAAGTTCATCGACGACGAGGGCACGTTCGACGTGAAGTCGTTCCGCAAGGCCGTCGAGATCGTGTTCACGGCCCAGGAGATCATCGTCGGGCCGGCCGATTACCCGACCCAGAAGATCGCCGAGAACGCGCGGGCGTACCGGCAGCTGGGGCTCGGCTACGCGAACCTCGGCGCCCTGCTGATGGCCCGCGGGCTGCCGTATGACTCCGACGGCGGGCGGGCGTGGGCCGGCGCGATCACCGCGCTCATGACCGGGCAGGCCTACCGGACCAGCGCCCGGATCGCCGAGGCCATCGGGCCGTTCGACGGGTACGCGCCAAACGCCGACGCGATGCTCCGCGTGATGCGCAAGCACCGCGCCGCGGCCGACGACATCGATGGCGAGCTGGTGCCCGAGGCGGTCCTGTCGGCGGCCAAGCAGTCATGGGACGACGCGATCGCGTTCGGGGCCAGGCACGGGTACCGCAACGCGCAGGCCACGGTGCTCGCGCCCACCGGGACGATCGGCCTGATGATGGACTGCGACACGACCGGCATCGAGCCCGAGCTCGCGCTGGTCAAGACCAAGAAGCTGGTGGGCGGCGGCACGATGCAGTTCGTCAACCAGACCGTGCCGCGGGCGCTGCAGCGCCTCGGCTACGACGCCTCGCAGGTCGAGGACATCGTGGCCTACATCGCCGAGCACAACACGGTGGCGGAGGCCCCGCACCTGAAGGACGACCACCAGTCGGTGTTCGACACGGCGATGGGGGAGCAGGCGATCCAGTACATGGGCCACGTGCGGATGATGGCCGCGGCGCAGCCGTTCATCTCCGGCGCGATCAGCAAGACCGTGAACATGCCCGAGCACGTCACGGTCGAGGAGGTCGAGCAGCTGTTCATCGAGTCGTGGAGGCTCGGCCTGAAGGCCGTCGCGATCTACCGCGACAACTGCAAGGTCGCCCAGCCGCTGTCGGCAGACAAGAAGAAGGGCGCGACGGTGACCGAGCCGGCCGACCTCGCCAAACCGGTCCGCAAGCGCCTGCCGCAGACGCGACCCTCGATGACGACGAAGTTCGAGGTGGGAGACGCCGAGGGCTACATCACGGCGAGCTCGTATCCGGACGACGGGATCGGCGAGATCTTCCTGAAGACCTCGAAGCAGGGCTCGACGCTCGCCGGGATCACGGACGCATTCTCGATCGCGGTCTCGATCGGCCTGCAGTACGGGGTGCCGCTGGAGACCTACGTGTCCAAGTTCATCAACATGAAGTTCGAGCCGAGCGGGATGACCAACGACCCGGACATCCGGTTCGCCACCTCGCTCGTGGACTACGTGTTCCGCCGGCTGGCGCTCGACCACCTGTCGCTGGAGCAGCGCGAGGCCCTCGGGATCCGTTCGATCGACGAGCGCAAGCAGACGGCGGCGGCCGAGGCGGCCGAGAAGCTGGGCACCACGGTCGAGGAGGTCGTGGCGTCGGTCAAGGCCGAGGCCGCGTCGAAGTCGGTCCCGGTCGTCGAGACCTCGGTCGTGTCCCAGGCTCAGGCCGCCGACGCGCCGCTCTGCTACACGTGCGGCTCGAAGATGCTGCCGGCGGGCTCGTGCTACGTCTGCCCCTCCTGCGGCTCGACCAGCGGCTGCTCGTAGCGCTGTCCGTTCCGCCGAACGGACACCCGCTCCCGTGCGCGTCCGTTCGGCTAGGCTCGCGGCGATGGCGCATCGGCTCACCGGGATCCACCACATCCAGCTCGCGATGCCGGTCGGGGAGGAGGACGCCGGCCGCCGCTTCTACGGCGACTTGCTCGGCCTGACCGAGGTCCCCAAGCCGAGCGAGCTCGCCCCGCGTGGCGGCATCTGGTTCCGTTCCGGCGAGCTCGAGGTGCATCTGGGCGTCGAGCGCGCGGAGTTCCGTCCGGCGACCAAGGCCCACCCGGCGTTCCTGGTGAACGGCCTGGACGAGCTCCGCGAGCGGCTCGAGGAGGAGGGGTACCGGATCGACGAGGACGTGCAGCTCGAGGGCTTCCGTCGGTTCCACGTGCGGGACCCGTTCGGCAACCGGCTCGAGCTCGTCGAACCCGCGTGACCGAGCTCCCGTTCAAGCGCCTGGACCCCGACGCGTCCCTGCCCGATCAGGCGCACCCGGGCGACGCCGGGCTCGACCTGCGCTCGGTGATGGACGTCGAGATCAAGCCGGGCGAGCGCGCCTTGGTGCGGACCGGGCTCGCGGTGGCTATCCCGGACGGCCACGCCGGGCTGGTGCTTCCCAGGAGCGGGCTCGCGTCCAGGCACGGGCTGACGCTCTCGAACGCCCCCGGGTTGATCGACGCCGGCTACCGGGGAGAGGTCGTGTGTGCAGTGGTGAATCTGGACCGGGAGGAGAGCGTCTCGATCGCCAAGGGGGACCGGATCGCCCAGCTGGTGATCGTCGAGGTGCCCGACGTCCGCCCCGCCTGGGTGGACGAGCTGCCCGAATCCAGCCGCGGGCAGGGCGGGTTCGGCTCGACCGGGAGGTCCTGAGGGGCCGGTTGAGGGGCCGGACCCGAGCGCCTAGACTCGGGTGCAGCGCGGACGTGGCTCAGTTGGTAGAGCACCACCTTGCCAAGGTGGGGGTCGCGGGTTCGAGTCCCGTCGTCCGCTCCAGAGAAATCGCAGGTCAAGGTACGTGCGAGCCGGCCGTTCTTCTTGGTGGAAGCCAACGAAAGTGCCAGGGGCCCGTCGCGTACACGACTTCGTCACGCATCCGGGCGTTTCGGGCCCCTCGACGGCGTCCCTCCTCGGCTCTGACAGGGGGAGCTGCATTCCTCGTGCAGCCGGCTCACGAATCGTGTCGCTCAACGCCGCGCGAACCGCTCGGAGGTCGGCCTGCCACCGCCACCCTCGATGGCCGTGGAGGCTGCAGGCGGATTGTCTGGCGGACGGGTTCGTTGTGCCCGGGCGCGGTTCTTCGCCGTCATCGACAGCCGGGGCGGGACGGCT
>JBKPKU010000197.1:0-3667 GCA_046731295.1 Actinomycetota bacterium | reverse complement strand
GCGTCGTGCGCGAGGCGGTAGACGTCCAGCACGTCCTGCGCGTCCACCCGAACGCCCGGCATGCCGTACGCGCCCGCGCGCTCGGCGATCGTCGGGACCGCGAACTCGAGCGGGTTCGGCGTCGAGTACGCGTACGAGTTGTTGTTCACGACCCATACGACAGGCAGCTGGTGGACGGCCGAGACGTTCAGCGACTCGTGCCACCTGCCGTTGGAGGTCGCGCCGTCGCCGCAGATCGCCATCGCGACCCGAGGCTCGCCGCGGAGCTTGTAAGCCAGCGCGGCGCCGCACGCGGGCGGGTACGCGATCGGCAGGTGTGACATGACGCTCCACGTGCGGTTGCCCTGCCAGTCGCCGAGATGGCTGTTGCCGTCGCGGCCCCGCGTGTACCCGTCGATCCGGCCCCAGTAGTTGGCCATCACACGCTTGAGGTCCAGGCCCTTGGTCAACTGCGCCGACAGGTCGCGGTGCGTGGGGAACAGCGAGTCGTCCTTTCGGAGCGCCCAGGCGACGCCGACGTGCGCGCCCTCCTGCCCGCGTCCCGAGTAGATCGCGCCGGGCAGCCGGCCCTGCCGGTACAGGGCCTCCATCCGCTCGTCGAAGTAGCGGCAGAGCTTGAGCGTGTACAGCATCTCCTTCAGTTGCTCGTCGGACAGGCCCACGCGCCAGTCCTCGGCCGCCAGTCGCTGCTGATCCACCCTGGTCGCCATGGCTCAGGCCCCGTGCAGCGGCTTGCCGGCCAGGCCCAGGAAGGCCTCGCCGACGCCCTCCGACAGCGACGGATGCGGATGCATGAGGGCGGCGACCTCTGCCGGGACCGCCTCCCAGGCGACCGCGAGCATCGCCTCGGAGATCAGGTCCGTCACGTGCGGGCCCACCATGTGGACGCCGAGCACGGGTCCGCCGGGCTTGTCGGCCACGATCTTCACCAGTCCTCCCTCGCCCAGCATGTTGGCCTTGCCGATCGCCTGGAAGTTGAGCCGCTCGACGTCGACCTCGTGGCCGCGTTCGACGGCCTGCGCCTCGGTGATGCCGACCGAGGCGATCTCCGGCGTGCAATAGGTGACCCTCGGGATCTGCGTGTAGTCGATCTCGGGAACCGGGATCCCCGCGATGCGTTCGGCCACCGCATAGCCCTCGGTGAACGAGACGTGCGCGAGCTGCAGCGGGGTCGCCGCGACGTCGCCGATCGCCCACACGTGCGAGGCCGTCGTCAGCAGCTGCCCGTCCACCTTGACGAACCCGCGGTCAAGCTCGATCCCGGCCTCCTCGAGCCCGAGCCCGTCGGTCACGGGCCCGCGCCCGACGGCGACCAGGCAGACGTCGGCGTTCGCCGTCTGCGACGACCCGTCGGCGTCGAACGCCACCTCGACGTGGTCGCCGGCGTCGTTCACGGACGTCACGCTCGCCCCGGCGTGGGTCGCGATCCCGCGCTTGCGGAACGCGCGCCCGACCTCCTTGGACAGGTCCTCGTCCTCGAGCGGCGCGATCCGGGGCAGCGCCTCGACGACGGTGACCTCCGCGCCCATCGAGCGGTAGAAGCTCGCGAACTCGAGCCCGATCGCCCCCGCCCCGATGATCACCGTCGAGGAGGGGAGCTCGCCGTACCACAGCGCCTGATCGCTGGTGATCACGCGTCCCGAGATCTCCAGGCCGGGCAGCAGCCTGGGCGTCGAACCCGTGGCGACCACGACGTCGCTCGCGGTCAACGTTCGGCCGGCGACCTCGACGCTCGGGCCGGGCCGCAGCGTGGCCGAGCCGTTCACCACCTCGACCTTGCGGGCCTTGATCAGGCCGGTGACGCCGCGCACGAGCTTGTCCACGACCTTGTTCTCGAACGCCTGCACCTGCGTCCAGTCGGGCTCGCCGGACGCCTTGATGCCCCACTCGTCCGAGCGGTTGACGGCGTCCATCACGGCCGCCGACTGCAGCAGCGCCTTCGTAGGGATGCAGCCCCGCAGCAGGCACGTGCCACCCAGGCGCTCGTCGCGCTCGACGACGGCGACGCGCTTGCCCAGTTGCGCGGCTCGCAGGGCGCATGAGTAGCCCCCGGTTCCCGCCCCGATCACGACGACGTCGAATACGTCGGACATCCGAGCGGCCATGCTACCGCGCTCGCACGCGTCCACTCTCGGATGGCCCGCACGCGCGCCTTCCCGCCGGTCCGACGCGGCGTGCACCGTAGGATGGCGCCGCCATGGGCGACCCCGACGCGCGGCACGGCCCGCTGGAGGAGCTGCATCGGGAGCTGGGGGCCAAGCTCGGGCCGTTCGGCGGGTGGCTCATGCCGATCGCGTACAAGGGCACGCTGTCCGAGCACCGCGCGGTCCGCGAGCGCGTCGGCCTGTTCGACCTCAGTCACCTGGGGAAGCTCGACGTGGTCGGCCAGAACGCGTTCGACGCGCTGCAGGGCCTGCTCACCAATGACCTTCGCAGGGTTGACGTCGGCCGCGCCCAGTACCACCACCTGCTGAACGAGCGCGGCGGCGTCGAGGAGGACCTGTTCGTCTACCGGCCCGCAGCCGAGCGCTGGTTCCTGGTCCCGAACGCCGCCAACAAGGACGCGGTGGTGGCGGCGGTCCGCGACGCCGGCGCCGAAGTCGTCGACCACGACGACTGGTGCTTCCTGGGCGTGCAGGGGCCGCGATCGCACGCCGTCGTGAGCGAGCTGTGGCGGACCGCCGTCGAGCTCCCGTTCCGCGGCTGCCGGACCGTCGACTGGAACGGCACCGAGGTGATCCTTGCCCGCACCGGCTACACGGGGGAGCGGGGATACGAGCTGTTCGCCGACGCCTCGGTGGCGGCCGAGCTCTGGGAGGCGTTCACGGAGGCGGGCCGGCCATTCGAGATCGAGCCATGCGGGCTCGGGGCGCGCGACGTCCTGCGGCTCGAGATGGGCTACCCGCTGTACGGGCAGGACCTCGGCCCGGAGCGCACGACGCTGGAGGCCGGGCTGGGCTGGGCGGTCTCGTTCGACAAGGGGCCGTTCATCGGGCGCGAGGCGTTGATCGAGCAGCGCGACGAGGGCCCGCCGAGCCTGCTCCGCGGCATGGTCACCGCCGATCGCCGCCACATCCCGCGGGCGCACCAGCCGGTCCAGGCCGGCGGACGCGCGATCGGGGAGGTCACCAGCGGCACCTTCTCGCCGCTGCGCGGCTGCGGGATCGCGATGGGCTACCTCTCGCCGGCGGACGCGTTCGACCCGGGGTCGGGGGTCGAGATCGACATCCGCGGGCGGACGGCGCCGGCCACGATCGTCAAGACGCCGTTCGTCGACCGGTCGCCGCGCTGAGGTTCAGGCGGCGTTCGAGGCCGCGGCCTCGGGCACCGGCGTGGCCGCCTCGATCATCTCGGCCACCGAGGAGCCGTTGAACTCGGTGCGCTCCAGCAGCCGGTTGAGCAGGAACGGGGCTCGCGGCGAGTCCGGCATGATCGCCACCACCACGTACAGGCCCGACGAGGGGATCCCGACCCGTCGCACCGGGCCGAATCCCGGGGCGGCGATGAAGTACGCCCATCGCGTCGGCCTGTCCTTCACCGAGCAGGTCCCCAGTCCCCGTGCCACGAAGTCGCCGGGGGAGTCGGGGTCGCCGTTCGCGAACGCCGGCAGGTGGTCGGCGACGATGTCCTGGCGCGTTGCACGGCACTCCTCCGAGCCCGTCAGGAC
>JBKPKU010000196.1:0-38622 GCA_046731295.1 Actinomycetota bacterium | reverse complement strand
GCCGTTGCCCAGGATCTGATGCGCGCTCGTGCCGACGTGCTCGATCCCGATCGCGGTCCAGTTCATGCCGATCGCGTGCCGGCAGCGGATCCGAAGGCTCACGAGCTGGTAGATCGTCCCGTCGGTGTCGATCACGAAGTGGGCGCAGACGCCCGGCTTCTCGCCGAGGTGGATCGCGTTGGACGCGAAGTGGTTCCACGCCGAGTCGAACGACGTGCCGCCAGTGTAGTGCTCGACCACGACGTGCGGATGCGCGAGCACGTACGCGCGCCGGCCGTAGTGGCGGAGCGAGTACGCGGCCGTCTGCCGCTTGCGGCGCGCGCCGAACGGGATCATCTTCGCGACGATCCGCGGCTTCACGTCGGCCGGCCTCGGTGGCTCGATCGCGATCGCCGAGGACTCGGGCGCGACCAGGACGAACGCGGCGATCAGCGGGACGAGCGCGCGCCTCACGCGGCCGCCGCCCGCAGGCGCGCGATCGTGCGCTCGCGCCCCAGGAGCTCGAGGGATTCGGGCAGGGGCGGCGAGATCGTGGACCCGGTGACGGCGGCCCGGACGGGCTGCCATCCCTTCCTCCTGTTCAGCCCGGCGGCGGTGGCGCACGCGTCCAGCGCGGCCGTGATCGACTCGGTCTCCCACGGCTGTACGGGCTCGAGGGCTTCCGCTATGGCCTTCAGGTATCCCTCGGGCGCGTCGGCGATCGCCGTGGCGGCCTTCTCGTCCGGCGTGATGTCGTCGGTGAAGAGGAACCTGAGCAGCTGGCCGCTCTCGGCAAGCGTCGGCATCCGCTCCTTGACCAGCGGCATCGCCCGGCGGAGGAGGCCGACGTCGGGCGACAGCCCGGCAACGCTGAGGAAGTGCAGGCACCTGGACGCCAGGTCGTCGTCGTCCAGCGACTGGATGTAGTGATTGTTCATCCAGGTCAGCTTCTCGACGTCGAAGCGCGCGGGGTTCTTCGACACGCGCTCGATCTCGAACGCCTCGACCAGCTCCCGTTTGGACAGGAACGTCGTGTCCGCGTCCTTCGACCAGCCGAGTAGCGCCAGGTAGTTCATCAGCGCCTCGGGCAGGATCCCCTGCTCGCGGAAGGCTTCCACGCTGGTCGAGCCGTGGCGCTTGGACAGGGGCTTTCCGTCCGAGCCGTGCACCTGCGGCACGTGCGCGTACGCCGGCGGCGTCCCGCCGAGCGCCTCGATCACCGCGACGTTGCGCGGGCCGCTCTCGATCAGATCGTCGCCTCGGATCACGTGCGTGATCCCCATCAGCATGTCGTCGACCGCGACGGCCAGCAGGAACACCGGCGTGCCGTCCGAACGCATCAACACGAAGTCGCGCAGATGTCCGGGCGCCCACTTGATCTCGCCCTTCACCAGGTCGTGAAGGACGTGCTCGCGTTGGGGCATCTCGAAGCGGATGGCGGCGGGACGCCCCTCGGCCTCGAACGCGGCCCGAACCCCGGGATCCCGGCACTTGCCGTCGTAGCCCGAGGGCTCGCCGCGGGCCTGGGCGGCCTCGCGCCGCTGCTTCAGCTCCTCCTCCGTGCAGTAGCAGCGGTAGGCGTCCCCCTGCTCCAGCAGCCGCTCCACCGTGCCCGTATAGACGTTCATCCGTTGGGACTGCCGGTAGGGATCGTGCGGACCGCCGACGTCCGGCCCCTCGTCCCAGTCGATCCCGAGCCAGCGCAGCGACTCCATCACGCCGTGGACGGCCTCTTCGGTCACGCGTGAGGCGTCCGTGTCCTCGATCCGAAGGACGAAGGCGCCCCCGTGGTGACGCGCGTGGGCCCACGAGAACAGGCCCGTCCGGGCGTTCCCGACGTGGATCGATCCGGACGGCGCGGGCGCGAACCGCGTTCGGACCTTCACGAGCCGGCCTCGACCGGGTTCGCCAGCGTCCCGATGCCGTCGACCTCGACCTCGACCACGTCGCCGGGGCTCACCGGGCCCACGCCCTCGGGCGTTCCCGTCAGCAGGACATCGCCGGGCAGCAGCGTCATGAACGTCGTGACGTACTCGATCAGGGTGGCGACGCCGAAGACCATGTCGCTGGTCTGGCCCGCCTGGCGGACGTCGCCGTTCAGCCGAGTCTCGACGCGGACGTCGTTGGGGTCCAGGTCCGTCTCGATCCACGGCCCCAGCGGGCACGAGCCGTCGAACCCCTTCGCCCGCGCCCACTGGTCATCGGTCTTCTGCAGGTCGCGGAGCGTGACGTCGTTCGCACACGTATAGCCGAGGATCACGCGGAAGGCCTCCTCGGTCCGCACGTTGCGCGCGATCCGTCCGATCACGACGGCCATCTCCCCCTCGTAGTCGACGCGTCGGCTGAGCGGCAGCAACGGGATCGGGTCCTGTGGGCCGATCACCGCGGTCGAGGGCTTGAGGAAGATCAGCGGCTCCTCGGGCACCTCGGCTCCGAACTCGGCAGCGTGCGCTGCGTAGTTCTTCCCGACGCAGACGACCTTGGAGGGCAGGACGGGCGCCAGCAGGCGCACGTCGTCGAACGGCACCTCCTCCCCCGTCGGGACCGGATCCTCGAAGAACGTGCCCTGTAGCACCCGGATCGTGTCCGCATCGAACTCGGAGGCGCCGGTCGCGATCCGATCGCCGAAACGGAAGCGCACCAGCCGCATGGGCCGCAGGCTATCGCAGCACGGCGGTCAGCCGAGGGCGCGCCGCCACACGGAGGGCGCGGCCCCCGTGACCTCGACGCGTTCGGCGCCGACCCAGCCGGCGAGCTCGTGGACCGCGCCGGCCAGCGTGGCCGCCGTCGACCGGTCCGGCTTCACCTCGTCCTCGGGCGTCACGGCGTGCAGCAGGAGCCGTCCACGCTCCCGGTCGAGGGCGGCATCCACGCGGGCGACGAAGCGGTCGCCGACGAGCAGCGGCATCGCATAGTAGCCGTACCGTCGCTGCGACTTCGGCACGTAGATCTCCATCCGGTAGTCGAGGTTGAACAGGAGCGCCGAGCGCTTGCGGTCGTGGATCAGGTTGTCGAACGGCGACAGCAGCGTCGTCCGCGGCTCCCAGCGACCGCGCTCGATGCGCTCGAGCAGGGCGACGTCGTCTCGATGCACGTACCACGTCCCGGGCAGGCGCGAGCCCTCGTCCAGGACCTCGACCCGCTCGATCGCGCCCGAACGCTCCAACCGCGCGAGGACCGCCGGCAGCCCCGGATAGCGGTCCACGGTGAAGTGGCCCTTGATGTGCCCGGGCGTCGCGACGCCGAGCCCGCGGAGCGAGAGCTCGGCGCCCCGTCGCGTCACCTCCACGTCTCGAAGCGGACGGCCCGCGAGCGCCTCGGCCGGCAGCACGCGATCCGCCCGGTCCCACCACTTCTCCAGGCCCCGCCGCCGGGCGACCATCACCTTGCCCTGCACCCACAGGAACCGCACCATCTGGTCGACGTTGCGATCGCGTGTCCAGCCGGTCGACACCCAGGCCTCGGAGACCGCGTTCCCGTCGAGATCGCGAAGCCGCAGCGGCCCCCGCCGCCCCACCTCCCGCAGGATCGAGCGGCGGAGCGCTTCGTTACGCGAGGCCCACTCCCCGAACCGGCTGCCGGGGACGGGGTAGTTCCGCATCAGGTACCGGTGGATCGCGTAGTCCTCGGACAGGACGATCGACGCCGCGTGCGCCCAGTACTCGAAGAGCGAGCGATCGCGCCACAGCAGCCGGTCCAGGTGCTCCGGCCGGAAGCCCGGCAGGCGTGACCGAAGCACGAGCAGCGGGCTTCGGGCGACCACCGAGATCGGGTCGAGCTGCACGCACCGGATGGCCCGCACGACGTCCAGGACGCTCGCCGGCGAGGACCGCGGCGCGCGGCCGCTCAGCCGTTGCTTGGCGATCGCGAGCCGGCGAGCGGTGCCGAGTTCGATCGTTCGGATCCTCACGCGTCAGGCGAGCCGGGTGCCGACGCCCCAGGTCACCCCGACGCTGCGCCAATACCCGGCGATCATCTCGACTGGCGCGAGGCTCTCGAGCTCCTCGACGGGCGATGGGCCAAACGAGAGCTCGGCGTCGCCCGTCCACACCTCCGAGCCCTCCCAGTCGTAGCTCTTCATCGTGACGAGCTCGTCCATCGAGGGCGGCTGCCCCTCCTCGATGCTCGGGAAGTACCGGGTGTGCAGCATCGGGAGCGCGTTGACGAACCCCGGTGCCTCGGCCGCGCCGGTGATCGTGAAGCGCGCGTCGACCACGCGCCGGTCGTGCACGCTGACGCTCGCGCCGAACCGGCCGCCGGGCTCGAGGCGCGGCCCCGCCCTGCCGAGAGTCACCGGCCGCGTCATCCAGATCGATCCCAGCTTCTTCGGGTAGCCCTGGTGCCAGCCGCGGACCATCGCGAAGTCCTTGTCGACCCAGATCAGGATGCAGCGCGAGTAGAGCTCGCCCTGATAGCGGCACCGGACGACGAGGAACGCCTCCCTGTACTGCGAGCGGACGGGGTCGAGCAGCTCCTCGAACGAGTCCGAGCACGACTGCCAGTCGGCGAAGATCACGGCGACCGCGTCGGGGTCCTCGTCGGCGGGTTCGACCGGATCGGGGAGCCAGCGAGCGACCGAACCGGGGACGGTCCGGTACTCGATCGTCAGCAGGTCGCCCGAGTAGTGCCAGGGAGGGCCGGGCACGACGGAGGAACGGCCTTCGGGCGAGAGCGGCGGAACGAACCCGTTGAGCTCGGCCACGGCGAGATACTACCCGTCGGTTTCGGACCGACCGCGGGAGGCATGCGTGGAGACCAGACGGATCCTGCTCGACGGCGCGCCCACGACCGTCACGCGCGACGAAGAGGAGCTGGTGACCGCCGACGGCCGGCGCGTTCGGGCCGCGGACGCCGAGCACCAAGCGCCCACCGAGCCCTCCAAGATCGTCTGCGTGCACCTGAACTACGAGAGCCGCGTGCAGGAGTTCGGGGCGACGATGCCGCCGGCGCCCACGTACTTCCACAAGCCGGTCAGCGCCTTGAACGCGCACGGCGGCGAGGTCGTCCGGCCACCGCGCTGCCGCTACTTGAACTACGAGGGCGAGATCGCGATCGTGATCGGGCGCGGGACCCGGCACATCGCTCCCGGCGAGGCGGCCGAGCACATCGCCGGCTACACCGTCGCCAACGACTACGGGCTGCACGACTTCCGGGACACGGATGCGGGCTCGATGCTGCGGGTGAAGGGTTCGGACACGCTGTGCCCGCTCGGGCCGGGCCTCGTGGACGACTGGGACTTCCACGGCAAGCGGATCCGAACGCGCGTCAACGGCGACGTTCGCCAGGACGCCTCCACCGAGGAGATGCGCTGGGACATGCACTACCTGGTCGCGGACATCGCGCGCACGATCACGCTGGTGCCCGGCGACGTGATCCTCTCGGGCACGCCGGCCAACTCCCGACCGGTCGAACCCGGCGACGTGGTCGAGGTCGAGGTCGAGGGCCTCGGCACGCTCCGCAACACGATCGTGGAGGGCGAGGTTCCGATCCGGGACGACGTCGGCGCCCAGCCGAGCGCGTCCGAGGAGGTCGTCTCGACGGCGCTCGGCGGCGACTGGGAGTTCCGCGGGATCCGGGCCCCGGGGCGGTGAACACTAGAACCCGGCTCGCTCCTCCCAGCTTACGCGGTCGAGCCGATATACGTAATGCAGCAGACCCTTGTAGTCGACCTCTTTGTCGACGTGCATGCCGATCTTCTGCGCGACGCGGTTCGAGCCCGTGTTCTCGGGGCGAACGAGCGAGATCAGGTGGTCGACGTCCAGGCGCTCGAACGCCCAGTCCCGGGCGGCGCTGGCGGCTTCGGGCGCGATCCCCTGTCCCTTCTTCCCGGGCTTGGTGTGCCAGCCGATCTCGACGTGCCCGACGTCCTCCACGAATTGGATCGTCGGACCGACGGTGCCCAGGAACTCGCCCGTCTCTCGATCCTCGACGATCCACAGACCGAAGCCGTCGTCCCGGTAGCGCTCGAACGTGCGCTCCACCCATGCCTTCGTGCCGTCCCTGTCGAATGGGGCCGGGTACCAGGCCATGTGCTCGGGGTCGGAGAACATCGCGTGGAGGTCCTTGAGATCCTCGTCCCGGTACGGCCGCAGGCGCAGGCGCTCGGTCTCGAGCCGGAAGTCCGGGTCCATGGCGCCGGACGATAGCGCAGGCGACTTCCGAGCTTCCTCGACTATCCTCGGCAGTCCCGGACCGAGGAGCGTCATGGACGTCAAAGGCAAGCGGCTCCGCCTGCTGTTCTCCGACGTGCTCGGCGTCGAGCGCGGCAAGTACCTGTACGGCGACGTGGCGGATTCGGGGCGGGCCGCCTTCTGCATCGGGGTGTACCCGCTCACGACGGACAAGGAGATCCTCGAGATCTCCCGGCAGCAATTCGACGTGGGCCTGCCCGACGTGGACGCGTTCGTGGACCGGGACACGCTGCGCCCAGGGTGGGAGGACGACACGATCGTGGGCATCGCCGACGTTCGGCGTCAGGGCGAGCCGCTGGAGGTCGACCCCCGGCAGGTCCTGCGCACGGCCGTCGAGCCCTGGCTCGAGGTGGGGCTGGAGCCGATGTTCGCGTTCGAGTCGGAGTTCTACCTGCTCGACCCCGATCCCGAAGGTGGCTGGAAGGCGACCGACCTGCCGTCGCACCGCGTGTATGGGACGGGCGCGGCCGTGGATCCCAGTGGGACCATCGACGCGATGGTGCGGGCGGCGCAGCAGTGCGGTTTCCCGATCGAGAGCTGGAACAGCGAGTTCGACGCGGCCGCCTTCGAAGTCAACGTCCGCTACAAGGACGTGATCGCGGCCGCGGACGAGTGCTTCCTGTTCCGCCTGCTGGTCAAGGAGACGGCGGCGAAGAACGGCAAGCTGGCGACCTTCATGGGACGGCCGTTCAACGACCGCGGCGGCAGCGGCCTGCACCTGAACATCTCGTTCCGTCGCAAGGACGGCTCGAACGCGCTCGAGGACCCGAACGCGCCAGACGGGCTCGCGCCGCTCGCCAAGGAGTGCATCGCCGGGATGCTCGCCCACCACGAGGCGATCGCCGCCTTCGCGGCGCCGCACGCGAATGCGTACAAGAGGCTGCAGCCCGACATGCTGAACGGCTACTGGGCCAACTGGGGCTACGACGACCGAACGGTCTGCATCCGCGTTCCGCCGGCCCGCGGGGAGGGCACCCGGCTCGAGCACCGGATGGCCGACGGCGCGGCGAACCCGTACCTCGCGGCCGCGGCGGCGCTTCACGCGGCGCGGTTCGGCATGGAGCGCCAGATGTCGCCGCCGGCGCCGCAGACGCCCGGCGAGCCCCCGAACACCGACCGGAAGGTCCCACCGACGCTGGAGGCGGCACTGGTCGCACTCGAGACCGACGACGAGCTGTGCGCCGCGCTCGGGCCCTGGCTGATCGAGACCTTCACCAAGCTCAAGCGCGCCGAATGGGAGCGCTACGCGAAGACGGTCGGCGACCCGAACACGACCGAGGTCACGCCGTGGGAGATCGAGTACTACCTTCCGTTCTTCTAGGCCCTTTTGAGCCCGCCGGCGCCCGTTGGGCGGCCCGGTCGTTCGGTGCCAAACTGCTGTCTGCGCACGTGAGGAGGCCCCGGTGAGCGTTCGGCTGGACGAGATCGACCTGTCGAACCACGACGCGTTCGTCGAGGAGGTGCCGCTGTGGGCCTTCAAGGAGCTGCGCGAGCGCGACCCCGTCCACTGGCAGCCCGAACCCTCCCCGAACCACGGCTTCTGGGCCATCACCCGGTTCCACGACATCGAGGATGTCCTGCGCGACACCAGGAGCTTCTCTTCCGCGCACGGGATCACGCTCGAGGAGCAGACCGAGGAGGAGGTCGAGGCCCGCCGCTCGATGATCGATATGGACCCGCCGAACCACTCGCGCCTGCGCAGGCTGGTCAGCAAGCTCTTCACGCGGAGCGCCGTCGCGCAGTACGAGGGGTTCGTGCGCGAGCAGGCCCGGCTGGTGCTCGACAAGGGGCTGCCGCAGGGGGAGTTCGACTTCGTCGAGGAGATCTCGCGCGAGCTCCCGATCCGCGTCCTCGCCCGCATCATGGGGGTCCCCGACCGGGACCTGCCGATGTGCGTCGAGCTCGGCGACGCGATGATCGCCCAGGCCGATCCCGAGTACTCGCGCGCCGTGATCGACAAGGAGGATACGAGCGAGTTCCGGCTCCTCCCCTTCCGCAGCCCTGCCGCGGTCGAGCTCATGGCGTACGGCCACGACCTGGCGGAGCAACGACGGTCCGATCCCAGGGACGACCTGGTCACCAAGCTCGTGCAGTCCGAGGTCGACGGGGAACGGCTCACCAGGGCGCAGTTCGACAACTTCTTCTGCCTGCTGATCGTCGCCGGCAACGAGACGACCCGGCACGCGATCACGCACGGGACCAAGGCCCTGGTCGACCACCCCGACCAGTGGCAGCGGCTCCGCGACGACCCCGCGCTGATGCCGCTAGCGGCCGAGGAGATCCTTCGGTACGGCTCGCCTACGATGCACTTCCGCCGGACGGCGATGCAGGACCTCCGGATCCACGACACCGCGATCAAGCCGGGCGACAAGGTCGTGGTCTGGTTCGTGTCCGGGAACTACGACGATGAGGTCTTCCCCGACGCCGAGCGCTTCGACGTCGGCCGCGACCCGAACCCGCACATGGCGTTCGGCAGCGGGGGCCCCCACGTGTGCCTGGGGGCGCACCTGGCTCGCCTGGAGGTGCGGGTGATGTTCGAGGAGATGGTGCCGCGGCTGAAGAGCCTCGAGATCACCGGCCCGATCGAGCGCCTGCGCTCGAACTTCATCAACGGCATCAAGCACATGCCGGTTCGGGTCGAGCTCAACTAGCGACGGGCGCCGTCCATCGGTTCGTTCACGGAGCGTTCATCCACCCTCGCGCTTGAACGGCCGAACCCGTGGAATGCGCGTGGGCAGGGTCGCGTTCGCACGTCGTGGTAACCCGCACCCGAGGGGGAGACGATGGCCAACGAGGGGAACCACCAGATCGAGGAGATCGTCGACGACCTCACCGAGGAGTTCGGCCGGCGGATCGGTCCGAAGCAGGTCCACGACGAGGTGATGCGCGTCTACGGGCGCTTCTCGAGGGCCCCAATCCAGCAGTTCGTGCCGGTTCTCACGCGACGGATCGCCCGGGAGGAGCTGCTGCGGAGGACGTGATGGCCACCCCCCGCGTAGATCATCCGCCGGGGGTCGTCCTCACTCGGCCTCGAGCAGCTTGCGGGCCTCGGCGTTCGCCTGCCGGTCCTTCTCGGTCACCTCTGGCCAGGACAGTCCGAGCCCCTGGATCGTCTCGACCAGGACACGCGCGACGATCGCCTGCATGACCGGCTTGTGGTCGGCGGGGATCACGTACCAGGGCGCCCAGGGCGTGGAGGTCGCCGTGATCGCGTCCTCGAACGCCTGGATGTACTCGTCCCAGTGCGCCCGCTCGGCCACGTCCGAGGCCTTGAACTTCCACTCCTTGCCCGGCGTGTCGAGCCGGGCCATGAACCGGCGTTTCTGCTCGGCCTTGGAGACGTTGAGGAAGAACTTCACGATCTTGGTCCCGCTGCTATCCAGGTGGCGCTCGAACGCGTTGATGTCCTCGTAGCGCCCCCTCCAGAACTGCCTGCCGCGCTTGCCGGGCGGGAGCCGCTGGCCCTCGAGCCATTCGGGATGCACCTTGAGCGCGACAACCTCCTCGTAGTGTGAGCGGTTGAAGATGCCGATCCGCCCGCGTTCGGGTAGCGCGCGGCTGATGCGCCACAGGAAGTCGTGGTCGAGCTCCTCGGCGGATGGCTGCCGGAACGAGACGACCTGGACGCCCTGGGGGTTCACGCCGGACATCACGTGCTCGATCGTCGAGTCCTTGCCCGCCGCGTCGAGCGCCTGGAACACCACGAGGAGCGCGTACGTGTCGCTCGCCCAGAGGAGCTCCTGGGCATCCGAGAGCTCTTCGACCCCCTTCTGGATGATCTCCTTCGCGGCGTTCTTCAGCTTCTTCTCGGAGAGCTGCTCGTACTCGCCGCCGCCCTTCCACGCGGGATCGCGCTCGGTGAGGCCGGCCGGCTTCCCGGGTTCGACCAGCAGCATCGCCAGGATGCGCTCGCGTCGTGACGACGATCCTGTCCCCTTCTTCGTACCCCGCATCGAACCTCCTCGAGTCTCCGTTCGTGCCGACACGTTCATCCCGGCACGACCTGCGTCCCGGCCTCGCCCCGCACGATCGCCTCGATCTCGTCCAAGCCACCGATCGCGGCCCGCTTGCCGGTCCGCTCAACGAACCGGGCGGCCGCCTCCACCTTCGGACCCATCGAGCCGGAGGCGAACGACCGTGAGCGCAGATCTTCGGGTGTAACACGCTCCACGCGACGTTGAGTCGGCGTGCCCCAGTCCGCGTACACACCGTCGACGTCCGTCGCCATGGCGAGCAGGTCCGCCTGCACCTCGCGTGCCAGCAGCTCGCTGGCCAGGTCCTTGTCGATCACGGCCTCGACGCCGACCAGCGTGCGCTCGTCCGGTGCGGTGAACATCGTGGGGACGCCCCCGCCGCCGGCGCAAATTACCACCACACCCCTGTCCAGGAGCCAGCGGATCGGCCGGATCTCGAAGATCCGCCTGGGCTCGGGTGAGGGGACGACCCGGCGCCATCGATCGCCGTCCCGTTTGAACGCCCACCCCTTGTCTACGGCGAGCCGGTCGGCCGCGGCTTCCTCGTATACCGGGCCGACGAACTTGGTCGGGTCGGCGAAAGCCTCGTCGTTCGGGTCGACCTCGACCATCGTCAGGATCGTCGCGAACGGCACCTCGGACGGCAGCAGGTTGCCGAGCTCCTGCTCCAGGACGTAGCCGATCATCCCCTCGGTCTGGGCGCCGAGCACGTCGAGCGGGTACGCCTCAACGTCCTCGTACGCCGCTCCTTGCAAGGCGAGCAGGCCCACCTGGGGTCCGTTGCCGTGCGAGAGCACCAGCTCGTTGCCGGCCGCGATCCCCGAAAGGGCCCGTGCGGCTACACGGACGTTGGCTCGCTGCACGTCCGCGGTCATCGGCTCGCCGCGCTTGAGCAGCGCATTGCCACCCAGGGCGACGACGACGCGCACGCTCCCGGGTTCTCCGATCAGTCGCCCAGCGTGGCGACCATGACGGCCTTGATCGTATGCATGCGGTTCTCGGCCTGATCGAACGCGATGGAGTGCTCGGACTCGAACACCTCGTCCGTGACCTCCATCCCGTCCAGGCCGTAGGTCTCGAAGATCTCCTCACCCACCTTGGTCTCGCGGTTGTGGAACGCCGGCAGGCAGTGGAGGAACTTGACCTTGGGGTTGCCGGTGCGCTTGAGCGCCTCGCCGTTGACCTGGTACGGCCTCAGGAGCGCGATCCGCTCCTCCCACACGCCCGGGCCCTCGCCCATCGAGACCCAGACGTCGGTGCACAGGTAGTCGACGCCCTTCACGCCCTCGTCCACGTCCGCCGTGAGCGTCAGCCGCGCCCCCGTCCGCTCGGCGAGCGCGCGGCACGTGGTGACGAGCTCTTCCTCAGGCCACAGGGACTCTGGAGCGCACAGGCGGACGTCCATCCCGAACGTGCACCCGGCAGCCATCAGCGAGTTCCCCATGTTGTTGCGCGCGTCGCCGAGGTAGCAGAACGCGATCTCGCCCAACGGCTTGTCGCTGTGCTCGGTCATCGTCAGGACGTCCGCGAGCGTCTGCGTCGGGTGAAACTCGTCGGTCAGGCCGTTCCAGACCGGCACGCCGGCGAACTCCGCCAGGACCTCGACGGTCTCCTGCGCGAACCCCCGGTACTCGATCCCGTCGAACGTCCGGCCGAGCACGCGCGCCGTGTCCTTGATCGACTCCTTGTGACCGATCTGCGACCCGCTCGGCTCCAGGTACGTGACGTGGGCCCCCTGGTCGTGGGCGGCCACCTCGAAGGCCGTGCGGGTTCGCGTGGAGGTCTTCTCGAAGATGAGCGCGATGTTCTTGCCGGCCAGCTGCTGCCGCTCGTACCCGCCGTACTTGGCCGCCTTGAGATCGGCCGAGAGTCTCAGGAGGAACGTCAGCTCCTCGGGCGTGAAGTCGAGCTCCTTCAGGAAGCTGCGGTTTCGAAGATTGAACGCCATGTCCTCCCCCTCAGGCCGCCGCGCGCGCAGGCTCGGCAACGGTCGAGGCGTCCCCGCGGCGCTGCCGGCGCAGGAACAGCTTGACCAGCTCCTCGACAACGACCAGCGTGAGCGCGATGCCGAGGCAGATCCCCCACTGCGCCAGCGTTAGGTCGACCATCGAGAAGATGCGCTGGAGGAAGCCGATCTCGGTCACCAGGATGATGGCGGCCAGGGCGAACCCGTACCGCCGCAGCTGCGTGGCGCCGGGTACGAACTCCCGCCGGAAGATCGTGTTCACCTGGTCCCGGGCCAGCAGGCCGGCCGCGAGGTGGTACAGCGAGAGCGTGCTCAGGAGCATCGTGGAGGCGATGGCGATGTCGAAGTTGGACTCGCCGATCTGATACGCGACGAGGGTTCCGATGGTCATCACGGCGCCCTGGACGCACAGGCGGACCCAGTTCGCCGCGGACAACACCGGCGCCCCGACCGGTCGGGGAGCCCGCTGCATCAGGCCCCCGGTCGGCTCGTCGAACCCCAGCGCGATGGCGATCGGAACGTCGATCACGAAGTTCAGCCAGATGATCTGCAGCGGGTCGAGCGGGATGCCGCCGGCGATGTCGAAGATCCCCGCGCCGATGAAGATCGCGATGTAGGCGATCAGCGTCGACATCTGGAACCGCAGGTATTTCAGGAGGTTGTCGTACAGCGCGCGGCCGTACTCGACCGCGCCGACGATCGTGGCGAAGTTGTCGTCGGTCAGGATCATCACGGCGGCCTCCTTGGAGACCTCGGTGCCAGTGATGCCCATCGCCACGCCGATGTTCGCCGACTTGAGGGCGGGGGCGTCGTTCACGCCGTCCCCCGTCATCGCGACGATGTTGTCGCTCTGCTGGAGCATCCGGACGAGCCGCACCTTGTCCTCGGGCGCGACGCGCGCGATCACGCCGATCTCGTCCAGCCGGCCCAGCAGCTCCTCGTCGCTCATGGCCGCGAACTCGGCGCCGGTGATGGCTCGGCCCTGGATCCCGAGTTCCGCGCCGATCGCGCTCGCGGTCGTCGCGTGGTCGCCGGTGATCATCCGCACCCGGATGCCGGCGCTCTTGCACTCCGCGATCGCGTCCCGGGCCTCGGGCCGCGGCGGGTCGACGATCCCCACCATCGCGAGCAGTGTCAGGTCCTGGACCAGGCTCAGCAGGTCGCCGTTCTGGTCGAACGACGCCGGCTCGAACTCGCGCTGGGCGACCACCATCACGCGCTCGCCGCCCTCGGCCATGCGGTCGTTGGCTTCGAGCGCGACGTGCCGGTTGTCGTCGGTGATCGGGACGATCGTTCCGTCGGGGTCGAGGTAGGACCCTCCCTTGGCGATCAGCACGTCGGGCGCGCCCTTCACGTAACAGCGGACGACGGTTCGGCCGTCCGTCCCCGTCATCTCGTGGAACGTGGCCATGAACTTGTACTCGGAGTCGAACGGCACCTCGGCCACGCGGGGGTACGCCTTCCTGGTCTCCTCGATATCGAGCCCGCCCTTGGCCCCGAGCACGATGAGGGCGCCCTCGGTCGGGTCGCCGATCAGGCTCTCGCCGTCGAGCACGGCGTCGGCGCACAGGACCATGGGGAGCAGGTACGGGTCGAGGTCGAACCGCGAGCCGCCGACGTGCTTGATCTCGCCCTGGGTGCCGTAGCCCTCGCCCGTGACCGTGAACCGGTTCTGGCCGGGGATTCCCAGCTCGCGAGCGGTCATCTTGTTGAGCGTGAGCGTGCCGGTCTTGTCCGAGCAGATCGCCGAGGTCGACCCCAAGGTCTCGACCGCCGGGAGCCGCTTCACGATCGCGTTGCGCTTGGCGATCTCCCGCGTGCCGATCGACAGCAGGGCCGTCACGACGGCCGGCAGGCCCGTCGGGATGGCAGCGATCGCGAGCGTCACGCCCGTGACGAACAGCGTGTCGAACGAGTCCCCGTTGATCAGTCCGAGCACCACGACGATCACCAGGGCGAACGCGGCGATGGTGGCGATGATCTTCGAGAGGCCGTCGAGCTGCTTCTGCAGCGGCGTCTTCTCGCTCTCGGTGTTCGCCAGCATGTTGGCGATGTGCCCGATCTCGGTGGCCATGCCAGTCTCGGTTACCACGTACTCGCCGCGCCCGCGGGTGACCGAGGTATTCATGAAGGCCATGTTGATCCGGTCACCGAGCGGCACGTCTTCGCCCTCGACGGGCTCGATCTGCTTGCCGACGGGGAGACTCTCGCCCGTGAGGGCGGCCTCCTCGATCTCGAGCGTGGCGGCCACGAGGATCCTGCCGTCGGCGGGAATCCGATTCCCGGCCTCGACCAGGACGATGTCGCCGGGCACCAGCTCCTCGGCGTCGATCTCGATCGCCTGCCCGTCCCGCCGAACCCTGGCGATCGTCTTCATCATCTGGGCGAGCGCCGCCACGCTCTCCTCAGCCTTGGCCTCCTGGCGGAGGCCGATCACGGCGTTGAGCACGGTCAGGCCCGCGAGCAGGATCGTCGTGCCCGCCTCGTCGGTGACGAGCGCGTTCACGATCGCCGCGCCGAGGAGGATGATCTGCATGAAGTCCTGGTACTGGCGGACGAACGCCTTGAATCCGGACTCCTTCTTGGCTCCCGCCAGCTTGTTGGGTCCCCGGGTTCGGAGGCGGTCGGCGGCCTCGGAGGCGGTCAAGCCCTGAGCGGGATCGACGCCGAGCTGCTTGGCGACGGCGTCGGCGTCCATCCCGTGCCACAGAGGGTGGTCCTGACGGGCGGGCGACGCGGCCTGCGTTGTTACCGCGTCACTCAGAATCGGTCCCCCGCGTCTGCTCCGAGCCGGGCGCCAGGCACGGCCGGATCATATCGTGATTGTTCGGAGCAACGGACGCCGGCGGCTGCCTAGTGGGTGGAGAGCGCGACCTTGATCGAGACGACCACGACGGCGATGACCAGCGCGATCAGGCCGTCGACGAGCGATCGCGTCCGACCGGCACCGGAGCCACGAGACGCGGCGTAGGCGGCAACCCCGATGAGACCGGCCACGAGGAACGCGGAGACGCGGAGCGCGGGCCTGAGGGTGAACAGGGCGAACGGGATCGTGACGGCCAGGGCCAGCGCCGCGGCCGCCGCGAGCTGCGCCCAGGCGGCGGCCCGGATCTCCGGGCTCAGGCGGCCGCCCACCAGGAGCTTGGCCGCCAGGTTGAACGCGAACACGTGCGCCAGCGCCAGGCCGATCGCGGTCCCCCAGATCACCTCGATGGCCAGCCGCTCGCTCGTGGCCTGACTTCCGGCGGCGACGAACTCGGCCGTGAGCACGAGGCAGACGTACAGGACCATCGTGACGGCCTCGCGGACGGCCTCGCTCGGGGCCGGGCCCGCTTGGGTCGGGTCCACGCTCGCTCGTCCTTGCACCATCTGCCTCCTGCTCGGATGATGCCGCGAGATGGCCGACGACGTGAAGACCGACGCCCCCGAGACGTCCTCCGGCGGCACGCGGCTCATGATCCTGCTGGCGATGGCGATGTTCGTGCTGGTCGTCGACACGTCGCTGATGAACGTCTCGATCTCCGCGGTCGTCCGGGACCTGCACACGACCGTCAGCGGTGTCCAGTCCGCGATCGCCCTCGAGGCCCTGGTCTCGGCCGCCTTCATCCTGATCGGGAGCAAGATCGGCGACCTGTTCGGGCGCAAACGCGCGTACGTCCTCGGGCTGCTCGGGTACGCGATCGGCGCCGTGGCGATGACCCTCGCGCAGAGCCTGTGGCCGATCATCGTGTTCTGGGCGATCATCGGCGGGCTCGGCGCGTCGCTGCTGCTGCCGGCGATGCAGTCGCTCGTCCACGGGAACTTCGAGGGGGCCGCCCAGCGAAAGGCCTACGCGCTGGTCGGCGCCTCGGCGGCGATCGCGGCCGCGGTCGGACCGCTGCTGGGAGGGTTCATCACCACGTACCTGTCGTGGCGCGTGGGGTTCGCGCTCGAGGTCGTGATCATCGCGGTGGTCCTGCTCAGCATCAGGCTCGCGCGCGACGCGCCCTACACGGGCGACCGCCACGTCGACCCGGTCGGCGCGGTGCTATCGGTGATCGGCATGGGCGGCATCGTGCTCGGCATCCTCGTGTGGCAGGAGGGCGGCGAGGCCGTCGCCGCGCTGCTGGTGCTCGGCGCGCTCGGGATGGTCGCGCTCGCCACGTGGCTCCTGCGGCGAAAGCGTGCGGGAAAGGCCGCGCTCATCGATCCCGAGCTCTTCAGGTCCAAACCGTTCCGCCTCGGCGTCACGAACCAGATGTCGCAGCAGATCGCCCTGGGTGGCCTGATGATCGCGCTCCCCATCTACCTCCAGATGGTGCTCGAGTACAACGCGATGCTGTCGGGCCTGTCGATCGCCCCGCTGTCGCTCAGCATGTTCGGCGTCGCGGTGCTGGCCGGCAAGCGGGCGGGCAGGCGGCGGCCGAGCGCGATCATCCGGTTCGGGTTCACGCTGCTGTCGCTCGGCCTGATCATCCTCATCCCGATCGTCCCGCGGGCGGACTCGGGATGGTGGCTCACGATCCCGCTGCTGATCGCGGGCTTGGGCCTGGGGCTGCTGGTGTCCCAGCTCAACAACTACACGCTCGCGCCGATCTCGGAGGAGCGGGTGAGCGAGGCGGCCGGCGTGAACTCGGCGGCGGGCTCGTTCGGCCTGTCGTTCGGGCTCGCGTTCGCCGGCGCGATCATGCTGGCGACGCTGTCGCTCGCCTTCACCATCATGGCGGAGAACAGCGCCGTGCTCTCACCCTCGGAACAGCAGCAGGTGTCGACGGCACTGGAGGACGATGCCGAGCTCATGAGCAACACGCAGCTCGAGGGGGCACTCGTCGGCCAACCGGCGGACGTGCAGGCCGAGATCATCAGAATCAACACCGACGCCCGGCCGCTCGCGCTCCAGATAGCGTTCTTGGTCCCGCTCCTGGCCGCCCTGGCCGGTCTCATCAACGCGTTCCGGATGCTGCGACTCCCCGAACCCGAGCCGTCCGGCTCGGTGGAGGGCATGGCCTTCGGCTGACGCTACCGCAGGACCCTGCGCCTCGATCCGGCGCGCACGAGCAGCAGGAGCACGATCGCGACGCCGATCGACGCGAGCCAGTCGACGCCCTCGGTCTCGGCGAAGAACGCGCCCGCGAGCCAGCCGCCCAGCACGGCTCCGAGGACTCCGATCACCAGCGTGCCGAGGAAGCCGATCGGATCTCGTCCGGGCAGCAGGAATCGGGCCAGCACCCCGACGATCAGCCCGACCAGGATGTAGCCGAGGATCGAGCCGATGTCGGTGTTGAGCTTGATCGCGTCGCCCTTCGCCGCGATCGGCGGAAGGGTCGCGAGCGCGAACACAGCTGCTTCCGATCTCATCCTTCCACCTCCCATGTCCCCTGCGATGTACCCCCCCATGACGGGCGGCAATCCCCACCACGAACTGGACCGCAAGCGTGGGCGAGGGCTCGGGTGGGTACTCGACCGCTGACCATGGCGAGGCCGACATGAAGTGGCGGAGGCTCCGGCGCCGGCCGGGAGGCGTCATCGACCGGCGAGGCCAGTCGTTCCCTGCCGGGGTCGGCAGTCGCGGCCTGGGCGGGATCCCGGTCCCGGTTGGCGGCGGCATCGGCGTCGTCGTCCTGCTCGTGGTCGTCATCCTTGCGTTCCAGTTCTGTTCGGGCGGCGGGTTCGGCATCCCGGGGAGCCCCGACCTCGGAGGCGCCGACCAGGCGCCCGTGGGTGGGTCCGGGCCCATCCAGGAGGGCAGCCTCGCCGACCGCGTCGATGCCGTCTTCGACGACGTCCAGACGACGTGGGAGCAGGACATCTTCGGACCCGCCGGAAGGGCGTACCGGGAGACCAACGTCGTGGTGTTCTCAGACCGGACGAACTCGGCCTGCGGCGTCGCCTCCGCCGCGACCGGGCCCTTCTACTGCCCGGCGGACGAGCTCGTGTACCTCGATCTCGGGTTCTTCCGCGAGCTCGACCGGCGGTTCGGCGCCCCCGGCGACTTTGCGCAGGCGTACGTGGTCGCGCACGAGGTGGGCCATCACATCCAGAAGCTGCTCGGGACGAACGACGCCGTCCAGCAGGAATCGCGGGCCCACCCCTCCGAACGCAACGAGCTCTCGGTGCGCCTTGAGCTGCAGGCGGACTGCTACGCGGGCGTGTGGGGCGCGTCCGTCTACGCGCGAGGGATCCTCGAGCCCGGCGACGTCCACGAGGCGCTCACGGCGGCAGCGGCCGTGGGCGACGACCGGATCCAGCGGCAGACGCAAGGCAGGATCGATCCGGAGACGTTCACGCACGGGACGTCGGAGCAGCGGGTGAAGTGGTTCCGCACCGGGTTCGACTCGGGCGACCCGAACGACTGCGACACGTTCAACAACGACATCTGAGCGATGGGACTGGCCAGACGATTCTTCGAACAGGCGTATCGGCGCGGCCGGACGCCCTGGGACACCGGCATCACGCCGCCTGAGGTCGTCGAGGAGGTCTCCGCGATGGAGCCGGGGCGAGCGCTCGACCTCGGCTGCGGAACCGGGACGAACGTGCTCTGGCTCGTGCAACGAGGATGGACGGCGGTCGGCGTGGACTTCTCGGCGCTCGCGATCGAGTCGGCCCGGCGCAAGGCCGACTGGACCTCGGGCGCCGAGTTCGTCGAGGGCGATGTCACACGGCTGCACGAGCTCCACGTGGAGGGCCCGTTCGACCTCGTGCTCGACATCGGGTGCTTCCACAGCGTCCCGACCAGACGACGTGACGACTACGTGGGCGAGGTCTCCGCGGTCGCGCGATCCGGGGCGCTGATGATGATCTACGCGTTCGGTGGGTGGTTCCGGTGGCCGGGCTCGACGCGGACGCGCGAGCCCGAGATCCGGCGGCGGTTCGGCGAGACGTTCGAGCTCGAACGCGTGGTTCGCGGACGCCGCCCCACGGGGTCTGCCTGGTTCTCCCTCCGGCGACGGTGAGGCGCCGTCAGATCCGCGGGAGCGTGATCACGCCGAGGAGGGCGAAGAGCATCAGCGCGGCGGCCAGCCCGGTCGCCGTCAGCCGCACCGCCCGGTACGTGAATCGTTGGGACACGGCGATCATGAACAGCACCGTCGCGAACAGGACGGTCTGCCGCACGTAGCGATCGGCCGTCTCGCGCGCCTCGGTGCCCTCGTCGAACGTCCCGCTCGCCCGGTCGTTGAGCTCCGCGGCCCGCTCGGTTTGCGGGTTGTGATACTCGGGCATGAAGCTCGGGCCGGGCGGCGCATCCGGGTTCGAGAACGGCATGGTGGCCACCCACGCGTTGAACGCGGTCCGGTACGCGGGCGAGAATCGCTCCACGTACAGGTCGGCGATCTGATCCTGGCCCTGCACCCTGGCGACGATCCAGGTGTTGAACGTGGTGACGTCCTGCACTCGCTGCTGTCCTCCGAGCGTCGCGGCCTCGCTGGCATCGACCCGGATCCGGCTCGACTCCCCGTACAGGAAGGCCTGCCGGCCGTCCCACCTGGCGGCCTGATACCCGCTCCAGGCCGTCGCGACCGCCACGACCGCCAGGATCACGACCTCGAGGATCTCGCCGAGCTCCCGCCGCTTCCGGCCCGACTCCTCCTCCTCGCCGCCGGCCTCGCTCAGGGTGTAGGCGGTCTCGACGTTCATGTCCTCGGGCATCGGCCTCTCCGAACGTGCGCGGGCGCGACGGACATCATCGGCGCATCAACCGTTCCCGACGGTTCGCAGCATCGAGCGCAGCCAGGCTGCCAGCTGCTCCTGCTCTTCGGGATCGAGGTGCGTCGTGACCGCGACCTCTTCGGCGTTGAACCTCGGGAACAGCCGCTCGATCTTGCGCCGGCCGGATGCCGTGAGCGAGACGCGTACGAGCCGGCCGTCCTCTGCCGTCTTCGAGCGCCGGACGTAGCCGCGCCCCTCGAGCGTCGTCACGACGCCCGTCGAGGTCGGGCGGCTCACGCCGATCGCCGCGGCGAGGTCGCGCGACTCCATCTCCCCCCACACCCACAACACCCACAGCGCGACGAACGACGTCCATGACAGGCGATCGCCGGCCAGCACCTTCGCCTCCATGTGCCGGCGTATCGCGGCCGAGGCCCTGAACAGGTTCGATACGGCGGCCATGGCTCGGAAGTCGAGCGGGAGGTGGCCGAGCTCCTCGACGACCTTGCGTTCGGCGGGCAGCAGATCCTCGTTCGGATCCATCGTGCGCATCGTAGCGACGGTTCGATTTCAGGGTCGTGAAACTGGTCGGCGGGTGACGACCGAGTCCGCCCCTCGTGAGGTCAGACCTCGGTCTCGGTGTGCTCCCGGTACTCGTACGCGCTCATCGCGCGGCCGGTCGTGCTCTTCCACTCTCGCTCGACCTGGGGGACCTTGCCGAGCGCCTTGCCCATGGCCCGGACGTGTCCCTGGACGCTCCCGCAGCAGGAACCGATATAGCCGATCCCCCCGTCCCTGGCCCCGCGCGCGAAGTCGGCCATCTCCTGACGCGACAGCTGCATCGGGTCGAGCGCGTAGGGGAAGTTCGGCGAGGCGGTGAAGTCCGGCTCCTGCGCGGTGGTCCGGTAGGCGACGGGCTGGGCGGCCACGTACCCCTCGGTGGCCCGACGCATCTCGAGCGCGATCGGCAGCTGCTGCTCGGGCCCGTTCAGGCAGTTCACGCCAACGATGTCGGCCCCGGCGTCGGCCAGCCGCTTGGCGCACTCGCCGGGCGTTTCGCCCTCGTAGGACCGGGGCACCGGCTGCTCGAAGCACATCGTGACCATGACCGGCAGGCCTGTCCCCTTGGCGCGCTCGACGAACAGCAGTGCCTCCCCCAGGTACGAGAACGTCTCGCCGATCCAGAAGTCGGGCGGGCCGGCGTCCAGCTGGTCCCGCAGCTGGCGGTCGAACAGCGCCCGAACGCGGTCGGGGCTGGACGCGTCCTCGAGCAGGTAGGCCCACGTGAGCGAGAGGTTCCCCGCCACGAGCGCGTCGCCCTCGGAGGCGACCTCACGCGCGACCTTGACCGCGTTGCGGTTGATGTCGTCGACCTTGCCCTGCATGCCGACCGTCGCGAGCTTGTCATCGCTCGCATAAAAGGTCATGGTCTGCAGCACCTCGGCGCCCGCGCGCAGGAACTCGCGATGCAGCTGCGCCAGCGCGTCGGGATGCTCGATCACCACCTCGGGCGTGAACGGCCCCGCCTGCACGTACCCTCGCTTCTCGAGCTCGAGCAGGTATCCCCCGTCGCCGAGCACCGGGCCCTCGGCCAGGCGCTCCAGGATCCCCTTCGGCATCTGCTCCATCCTTCCCCGGGCGACCGCGTCACCCGTTCGTCTTCGTCAGCTTCACGACCCGGTCGGCCAGCCCCAGGGCCGCCGGACGGTGCGAGATCACGATCATCGTCCGGTCCTCGGCGAAGGACCGAACCGATGCCAGCACCTCCGACTCGGTGTCGTCGTCGAGGTTCGCCGTGGCCTCGTCGAGGATCAGCACCGGCGCATCCTTCAGGAACGCGCGGGCGATCGCCACCCGTTGCCGCTCGCCGCCGCTCAGCGCGAGCCCGTCCTCGCCGACCTGCGTGTCCAGCCCTTCCGGCAGCGACGCGAGGAACGGCCCGAGCCGCGCCCGGATGCAGGCCTGGACGATCCGCTCGTCGTCGGCGTGGCCGTCGGCGAGCAGGAGGTTATCGCGTAGCGTCCCGTTGAACAGGTGAACGTGCTGCGGCACGACCCCGAACAACGTTCGGACGTCCTCGCCGCGCAGGGACCGGACGTCCGTCCCGCCGATCCGAACGCTCCCCTGCCCCGCGTCCCAGAAGCGAAGCAGGAGGTTCGTGACCGTCGTCTTGCCGACGCCGCTCGGCCCGCCGAGCGCGACGTGCTCGCCGGGCGCGATCGCGAAGCTGAGACCCTCGAGCACGGCAGGCGCGCCGGGCGCGTAGCGAAAGCCGACGTCGCGGAACTCGAGCGCGGCGCGTTCGGGCATGCCGGCCGGTGCCGACGGGTCGCGCACGACGGGCTTGGCGTCCAGGACCTCGAACGTGCGGACGGCGGCCGCCCGGCTGAGCTCGATCTCGCGGTAGGCGTCGCCGAGGGGCTGCACCGCCTCGAACGCCGCGATCGCGACCAGCGGCACCGCCGCCAGGAACACGCCCTTGAGCCCGCCGCTTCGCACGAGCGGGATCGCGACCGCGAGGAGCGCCGTCGCGGCCAGGCCCGCGATCGTCGCGCCCGCCGCCCTGCCCCCGCCCCGCACGAACGCGAGTCCGCGCAGGTCTTCGCCGAGCCGGCGCGATCCCTCCGCGACCCGGCGGCCGAACGCCGGCTCGGCGCAACACACCAGGAGGTCGGACAGGCCGGTCACGTCGTCGACCACGTCCGCATACAGCACCGCCCGGGCCCGGACCACGTTCGAGGCGCGCGGGCGGCTGGCGCGCCGGACCGCCCACGGCACCGCGAGGCCGCCGGCGACGATGCACGCGAGCAGCACGAGAGCGAGGCGCGGGTCGAGCGCGCCCAGGATCGCGCACGCCAAGGCGGTGGTGAGCAGCGCCGCGGCGGGCGGCGCGAGCCCCCGAACGTAGAACGCGTCCAGCGTGTCGATGTCGCCGATCGCCCGGGCCATCAGGTCGCCACTGCGATCAGAGCTCAGGCCCGCGGGTGCGAGCGGTTCGACGGCGCGGTAGAACGAGACGCGCAGGTGCGTCAGCACGCGGAACGCCGCCAGGTGCACGGCGTATCGCTCGACGTATCGCAGCGCCGCTCGTGCGATGGCGAACAGCCGCACGGCCGTGACGGCGAGGGCCAGCGCGGCGAACTCGGTCACCAGGGCCGCCCTCGAGATGACGTAGGGCGCCGCCGTCATGAGCGCCACGTTGGCGGCGAGCGCCGCGAAGCTCGACAGCGCCGCGAGCACGATCCACCACCGCACCGGCCGGGCGAGGGCGAGCAGCCGCCTCATGCGCCGCTCCTTGCGGCCGCGGCCGGATCTCGCTCGGACCCGTGACCGGTCGTCGTGAGCACGCCGGCGACGCGTCCGGAGGCAAGCGACACCACGCGATCGGCGAGCAGTACCGGCTCGGCCTGGTGGGAGATCAGCAGCACGGTCCGCCATCGCGAGAGGGCACGCAGGGCGTCGAGCACGACCTCCTCGCTCTCCTCGTCCAGGTTCGCCGTCGGCTCGTCGAGGATCAGGATCGGCGCGTCGCGCAGGAAGGCCCGGGCGATCGCCAGGCGCTGTCGTTCCCCGCCCGAGAGCCGGTCGCCTCCCTCGCCGACGGGCGTGTCGTATCCCTGCGGCATCGCAGAGACGAACCCGTGGGCGTTGGCCGCCGTCGCGGCAGCGATGACGTCAGCGTCGGAGGCCTCCGGCCGAGCGAGGCGCAGGTTGTCGGCCACCGACCCCTGGAACAGGTACGGGTGCTGCGGCACGTGGGCGACCCGCGTCCGCCAACTCGCGGGGTCGATGTCGGTGAGCGGGAGGCCACCGACGACGACCCGCCCCGCGTCGGGTTCGACGAACCGCAGAAGGACGTTCGCGACGGTGGTCTTGCCGGCGCCCGTCGGCCCGACGAGCGCGACCACGCTCCCCTGCGGGATCTCGAACGTGCACCCGTCGAGCGCGACCCTGGTGCCGCCCTCGAACGCCACGCGGACGTCCTCGAACCGAGCGTCGAGCCGCGAAGGAAGACGGGACCCGGCCACCGGCGCGGCGATCCGGCCCGGCTCGTCCAGGATCTCGTAGATCCTCGACGCGGCGGCCGCGCCGGCGCGACCCGCGTGGTACTCGGCCGAGAGGCGGCGGATCGGCGCGAAGAACTCGGGGGCGAGCAGCAGGATCGCGAGCGCGCGCCCGAACGCGAGCTCGCCGGCCATCAATCGGACGCTAGCCTCGATCGCGACCAGCGCCGTGGCCGCGGTCGCCCCCCACTCGAGGACCAGCGTGGTCTGGAACGCCGTCCGGAGCACGTCCATCGTGGCCGCGCCGTAGCGCCGCCCGATGGCGGTGATCGTGTCGGCCTGCTCGGCGCTGCGCCCGAACAGCTTCAGCGTCGTGAGCCCCCGGAGCACGTCCAGGAAGTGCGCACTCATCCACCCGAGCTCACGTTCGCGCCGGCGGGTCTGATCCCGGACGCGGCGGCCGATCAGCGACAAGAGCAGGAGCAGAACGGGCCCCGTGACGAGCAGGATCGTGACCGTCCACGGGTCGATCGCGAACACCACGAGCCCCACGACGACCGGCACCACCGCCGCGAGCACGCGGGCGGGTCTGAACCGCGCCACGTACCCGTCGAGCGCCTCGACGCCCTCGCCCATCGTGTGGACCAGCTCGCCGGTGCGTTCGCCGCGCGTGTACGTGGGACCTAGCTCGACGAGCCTTGCCGCCAGCCGTTCGCGTAGCGACGACTTCACGACCTCGGCGGCGCGCTGCCCGACCACCTCGCTCCCCCACAGCAGGCCGCCCCGAACCAGGACCAGCGCGACCATTCCCGCGAGGATCGCCGAAGCCGAGCCGAGCGATCCGTCGTCCAGGAACACGCGGTCGACGACGACGCTCAGCAGCAGCGCGAACCCGATCCAGCACGCCGCGGCGCCGAACGCGAGGGCCGTGGCGATTTCCACGATTCGGCGCGCCGAACGATGATCGCGCCCCAGACGGCGTTCGAGCGCCCGGTCCACGGCCCGAGCCTCGCGTTCGGCCGAACGATCGAGGCCGTGCCGCGGACTACTCGTCCGCGCCATCCACCATGATCCGGCCGGCGCGCTCGCGGGTGAAGATCCCCCAGACCCAGTCGAGCAGCGCCCGCGCCCGCGCCTCATCCGTCGAGAGCAGCGCGAGATGCACCGCGCCCCACGACAGCCACGCGGTCCTCCCGGTCAGGCTCCGGCCATGCGGCATCTGCACCACGGCGGCCCTGGGCCCGATCGTGGCCATCGTCCCCTTGTCCAGGTACTTGAAGGGCTCCGTGTCCTTCCCCCCCAGGCGCAGGGAGATGTTCTCGCCCGCATGTTCGCCGGCCTGCAACGCGACCGACCCGAGCTGCGGGAGCACCTTCTTCGTCTTCGCGTCCGTGATCCACGCGATGTCCCCGGTCACGAACACCTCCGGGTGCCCGGCGAGGCTGAGGTCGAGCCCGGTCGGGACCCGTCCGCCGTGCTGGAGCTCCACACCGAGGTCCGAGGCCAGCGGGTTGGCCTGCATGCCCGCGCCCCAGACCAGCGTGTGGGCGTCGATCGTCTCGCCGGATTTCAGGTGCACGCGCGTCGGCTCGATCTTCTCGACCACCTCGCCGAGCCGCACCTCGACGCTGAGCTTCTCGAGCGCCTTCCTCGCGTAGTCCTGCAACCGCTTCTTGAACATCGGCAGGACGGCGTCGCCGCCCTCGATCAGGATCACCCGCGCCTTGTCCTGTGGCAGGTTCGGGAAGTCCTTGGAGAAGTTCGACCGATAGAGCTCGGCGATCGCGCCCGCGCTCTCGACCCCGGTCGGGCCCGCTCCGACGACGACCACGTTGAGCGCGCCGTTGTCGGCGAGGCTCGGGTCGCGATCGGCCGTCTCCCACCGCTCGAGGATCCGGCGGCGCAGGTGCACGGCGTCGGGCAGGGTGTACATCGGATAGGCGTGTTCGTCGGCGCCGGGCACGCCGAAGAAGTTCACGACCGCTCCGAGCCCGATGACCAGGTGGTCGTAGGGCTGGGGATCCAACTCCTCGAACGAGACCGTCCGGTGCTCGAGGTCGATCCCCGACACCGTCGCCTCGTGGACCATGACGTTGTCGTGGTCGCGGAACAGGTCTCGGAGCTGGTGGCCGACCGTGGTCGTCTCGATCAGGTCCGAGGCGACCTGATACAGGAGCGGCTGGAACGTGTGGTAGTCGTGCTTGTCGAACAGGACCACGTCGGCGTCGGCAGACTTGAGCTTCTTGACCGCCCCGACGCCCCCGAACCCACCCCCCAGGACCAGGACCTTCGCTCGATCCGGCATCTCTCCCCCTGTTTGGTCGAAAGCGTTCACAATCTAGCCGGTTCCCCGCGCAAGCAACTCGCGGCGTTTCGTGGCAATCTGGGTGACGTGGATCCGCCGGCTCGGCGCGGGGCTTTTCCCGTGGACCGGGCCCGGGGCCAGGGGGGGACATGTCCGACGCGATCGCGGAGTTCTTCGAGGGTCTCACGCGCGCCGACCGTGTGCCGCTGCTGGAGCGGGTGACCGGGACGCTCCGCGTTGAATTGGATAGCGGCGCGCAGACGGAGCGCCGGCTGGTTGCGATCGATCGTGGCAGGGTCTCTGTGTCCGGCCGTCACGGCAAGGCCGACTGCACCATCCGGACGGATCGCGAGCTGTTCGAGGGGATGGTGAGCGGCCGCGTCAACGCGATGGCCGCGCTCCTGCGCGGGCAGGTCGCCGTCGAGGGAAACCCGAACCTCTTGTTGCAGTTCCAGCGCCTCTTTTCCTCTCCGCCCCGGCAGGACGTCAAGACGAAGCGCACCCGTTCGAGGGCGGGGGACCGATCGTGACCGACGGGCTAGTCAAGATCCTGGACGGCAACACGTTCGTGGTCAGTGATAGACGCGGCGACATCGAGGCGTCGCCCACCGATCCCACGGGCCTGTTCTCGTTCGACACGCGATTCTTGTCGAGGTGGGTGCTTACGGTCGACGGCCAGCGACTGAACACATTGTCGACGGACGACCTCCAGTACTTCGAGGCACGCTTCTTCCTGGTGCCGGGTACGGGCACCGTCTACATCGACGCCAAGCTGTCGGTGATCCGGCAGCGGGCCGTGGGAGACGGCTTCCAGGAATCTCTGACCATCCTCAACCACGACGACAAGCCGGTTGACCTCACGGTACGGATCGACGCGGACTGCGATTTCGCCGACCTGTTCGAGGTCAAGGACGCGCTGAGGAAGAAGGGCAAGTACTACTCGAGAGTCGACGGAGGGAGCCTCCTGCTCGGGTACGAGCGAGACACGTACCGGCGGGAGACGGTGATCTCCTCGACGTCTCAGGCCAGCGTGGACGACCACGGACTCACGTTCACCGTCCACGTCCAAGCTCACGGGGAATGGAGCACCGACCTGAACGTCGTCACGGCCCTGTTGGGACTTGGGATGCGACGCCTTCGGCCGAAGTACGAACGCGAGGGCCGGCGCGCCAAACCCAACATGGAACTCGACCTCGAGCGGTGGCTCGCCGAGGCCCCCCGCCTGGCGAGCGACTGGGAGCCCCTGGGGACCACCTATCGCCGGAGCCTGGTAGATCTCGCGGCCCTGCGCTTCTCCACGATCATCGCGCGGGGACGCAGCCTGCCGGCCGCCGGGTTGCCGTGGTTCATGACGATGTTCGGGCGGGACAGCATCTTCACGAGCCTGCAGGCCCTGCCCTTCACGCCGGAGCTCGCGGCCACGACCCTGCGCGTCCTCGGCCAGTGGCAGGGCTCCCGCGTAGACGACTTCCGTGACGAAGATCCCGGCCGCATCCTGCACGAGATGCGGTATGGCGAGATGACGGCGTTCGAGGAACGGCCGCATTCCCCGTATTACGGCTGCGCGGACGCCACGCCGCTGTACGTCGTGCTCCTGGACGAGTACGAACGGTGGACCGGCGACCGGGCGCTCGTTCGGGAGCTCGAGTTCGAGGCGCGGGCCGCGCTCGCGTGGATCGACGAGTTCGGCGACCTCATGGGAACCGGCTACCTCTGGTACCGGCGGCGGAACGAGCAGACAGGACTCGAGAATCAATGCTGGAAGGACTCGTGGGATTCGATCTCGTACCGAGACGGGAGGCTGCCCGGTTTCCCGCGGGCGACCTGTGAACTTCAGGGATACGCGTACGACGCCAAGATTCGAGGCGCGCGCCTGGCCCGCCTCGTGTGGAAGGATCCCGAGCTCGCCGACCGCCTGGAGAAGGAGGCGGCCGACCTCAAGCGCCGCTTCAACCGCGACTTCTGGATCGCGGCCGAGGGCTACTTCGCGCTGTCGCTCGATACCGAGGGAAAGCCGGTCGACGCGCTCTCCTCCAATATCGGCCACCTCTTGTGGAGCGGCATCGTCGACGCGTCCAAGGCAAAGGCGGTCGTCGGTCATCTCATGGGGCCTCACCTGTTCTCCGGATGGGGCATCCGCACGCTGGCCGAGGGCGAGGGCCGATACAACCCGATCGGCTATCACGTGGGCACGGTCTGGCCGTTCGACAACTCGTTCATCGCCTGGGGTCTGCGCCGATACGGGTTCAAGGAGGAGGCTGCCACCCTGGCCGCCGGCATCCTCCAGGCCGCCGAGTTCTTCGACGGACGCCTCCCCGAAGCCTTCGGCGGGTACGAGCGATCGCTTACGAGGTACCCGGTGCAGTACCCGACGGCGTGCAGCCCCCAAGCATGGTCGACTGGGGCGCCGCTGTTGTTGCTCAGGACGATGCTCGGGCTCGAGCCGCTCGGAGAACACCTCGTCGTGGATCCGGCCCTCCCTCGCAGCATCGGCCGGTTGGAGCTGCTGGACATCCCAGGACGTTGGGGACGGATGGACGCATTCGGCCGGGGTCGCGTCGACGTCGAAAGGCGGCCCCGTCGGCGTGGGCGAGCGACCGGCCGGCAGGGGGCGAGGAAGAACGAGCGGAAAAGGAGGGATCCGAATGGCTAGAACAGCGCGGGGGGACGAGCGGGCAACGCCGGCAGACGTGCTCGTCATCTTCGGGATCACTGGAGACCTGGCAAAGGTGATGACCTTCCGATCGCTGTACCGGCTGGAGCGCCGAGGGCTCCTCGACTGCCCGGTCGTCGGTGTCGCGGTCGACGACTGGTCCGTGGACCAACTGAGGGAGCGGGCCCGGACCTCGATCATCGGGACGGGGGAGACGCTCGACGACGCGATCTTCGAGCGCCTCGCGAACCGGTTCTCCTACGTCGCAGGAGACTTCGGCGACGCCGAGACATACAAGCACGTCGCCGACGTCATCTCGGAAGGAAGGACGCCCGTCTTCTACCTCGAGATCCCGCCCTTCCTGTTCGGAACGGTGATCAAGGGCCTGCACGATGCCGGGCTCACCGATCACGCGCGGGTCGTGGTCGAGAAGCCGTTCGGTCACGACCGCGAGTCGGCGCGCGCGCTGGCCGAGGAGATCCACCAGTACATCGACGAGTCACAGCTGTATCGGATCGACCACTACCTGGGCAAGATGGGCCTGGCCGAGATCCTCCACCTGCGGTTCATGAACTCGATGCTCGAGCCCGTCTGGAGCCGCAACTTCCTGTCCAGCGTCCAGATCACGATGGCGGAGTCCTTCGGCGTCGAGGACCGCGGCCACTTTTACGACCCGGTGGGGGCGCTCCGCGACGTGGTCGTGAACCACATGATGCAGCTGGTCGCGGCCTGCGCGATGGAGGCTCCCTCCCGAGGCGACCCGACCACGATCAAGGATGCGCAGGTGAACCTGTTCCGTGCGGTCGCCGAGGCCGACCCCGCGAACTACGTCCGGGGACAGTACGAGGGGTACCTCGACATCGACGGGGTGGCGAAGGACTCGACGACCGAGACCTTCGCCGCGTTGCGTCTGGACGTCGAGAACTGGCGGTGGGCCGGCGTCCCGATCTTCATCCGCGCGGGCAAGCGGCTACCGATCACGCAGACCGAGCTCCGGCTCGTGTTCAAGCATCCCCCCAAGCTCGGGTTCGGCCTCTTCGACCGCCAGCCTCCGCAGAACCAGCTCGTCGTCCGGCTCGACCCGACCAACGGGATCCGGCTGACGGTCGAGGCGCACCGAGCGGACAAGGAGGGACCCGCTCCCATCAACCTGGACGTGGAATTCGCCCAGCAAGGTGGCGAAGGACCGACGCCGTACGAGGTGCTCCTGCGTGCAGCCATGGGCGGCGACAGCACCCGCTTCACGCGGCAAGACGGTGTTGAGGAGACCTGGCGCGTGTTCCAGCCCTTGCTGGACGCGCCGCCTCCGGTCCATCCCTATACGCCGGGGTCCTGGGGTCCCGAGGCGGCGAACGACCTTGTCCGAGGGTACGGCACATGGCACGAGCCGTGGGTGAGCGCATGAACCGGCCCGACGAACAGCGCTCCGACGGCCAGAGCGCCGCGATGCCGTCGCCCTTCCCCCCGATCGCCGACTACGCGTTCCTGTCCGACTGCCACACCGGGGCGTTAATCGCGCCCGACGGCGCCGTCGACTGGCTCTGCATCCCGCGGTTCGACGCGCCGAGCGTCTTCGGCAGCCTGCTCGACCGGCAGGCCGGGTCGTTCCGGTTCGGGCCCTTCGGCATCAACGTGCCGACACAGGTCGCGTACGAGCCGGGGACCAACGTCCTGGTCACCACGTGGAGGACGACGACCGGCTGGGTGGTGGTCCGCGACGCCCTGACACTTGGGACACGCAAGGGAAACGACGCCGTGACCCCCCATACCCGCCCACCCGCCGACGACGACGCCGATCACATGCTGGTTCGGACGGCGACCTGCCTGGAAGGGCAGGTCGAGATCGAGCTCGTCTGCGAGCCGATCTTCGATTACGGGCAGATTGCCGCCACCTGGACCCTCGGAGACGGTGACGACGGCATGGCCGACGCCAGCGGTGCCGATCAGACCTTCAGGCTGCGGACCGACCTGTCGATGGGCATCGAGGGCGACCGCGTCCGGGCGAGACACGTGCTGAACCCAGGGGACCGCGTCTTCGGCGCGCTGTCGTGGGCCCACGATCTGCAGACGCCGGCCGACGTCGACGACGCCGAAGCCCGGATCGCGGCCACGGTGCGATTCTGGCGCGCGTGGCTGGGGCGGGCACGTGTACCGGACCATCGGTGGCGCGAACCGATCCAGCGGTCGGCGCTGGCGATCAAGGGGCTCACCTACATGCCGACCGGTGCCACGGTCGCGGCCCTCACGACCTCCCTGCCCGAGACGCCGGGCGGCGAACGGAACTGGGACTACCGCTTCACATGGATCCGCGATTCCACGTTCACGCTCCAGGCCCTCCATTTCCTCAACCTGGACTGGGAGGCCGAGGAGTTCATGCAGTTCGTGGCCGACCTGGAGCCGAACGCCGACGGTGGCCTCCAGATCATGTACGGGATCGATGGACGGCGGGACCTGTCGGAGTCGCTCCGCAACGACCTGTCCGGGTACGCCGGGGCCAGCCCGGTTCGGATCGGCAACGGGGCATTCGATCAGCGGCAGAACGATGTCTTCGGCGCCGCGCTCGACTCGATCCTCCTGCACACGCGAAGGAGCCAGCGTATGCCGCGGCGTCTGTGGCCGATCGTGCAGGCCCAGGCGGCAGGCGCGACGTCCGTCTGGCAGAACCCGGATCAGGGCATCTGGGAGGCCCGTGGCAAGCCACAGCACTATGTCTCGTCCAAGCTGATGTGCTGGGTCGCCCTGGATCGCGCGGCCAAGTTGGCGGCGGTGGGCGGCGACGAAGGCCTGCGAGCAACCTGGCAGAAGACCGCGGACGAGATCAAGGCGGACATCCTCGAGCACGGGGTGGACCAGCGAGGGGTCCTCCGCCAGCACTACGACACCGACGCGCTGGACGCGTCCGTGCTCCTGGCCGCGCTCTTCGGCTTCCTGCCTCCCGAGGACGAACGCCTGCGGGCGACCGTGCTCGCGATCGCCGACGAGCTGACCGAGAACGGCTACGTGCTGCGCTACAAGACCGACGAGACAGACGACGGCCTGTCGGGCAAGGAGGGGACGTTCCTGATCTGCTCCTTCTGGCTCGTCTCGGCCCTGGCGATCATCCGCGAATGGCAGCGCGCCCGCGACCTCTTGGAGCGGCTCCTGCGGATCGGCTCGCCCCTGGGGCTGTTCGCGGAGGAGTACGACGTCGATACCGGACGTCACCTCGGCAACTTCCCGCAGGCGTTCTCACATCTGGCTTTGATCGAGGCGGCGGGCAGGCTCATCCTGGCCGAACGGATCGCCGAGATCTCGTGACGGCCGAGCAAGGATCGGAGGTGTGGTCGTGAGCGACTACGACGTGATCATCATCGGCACAGGAGCGGGCGGGGGAACGCTGGCGCGACACCTGGCGCCCTCGGGCAAGAAGATCCTGCTGCTCGAACGCGGGGCGTGGCTGCCGCGCGAGCCTCAGAACTGGAGCACGGCCGACGTGTTCGTCGACGGCCGGTATATCTCGCCCGACACCTGGTACGACGACAAGGGCAAGACCTTCCAGCCGCAGGTCCACTACTACGTGGGCGGGGCCACGAAGCTCTACGGGGCCGCGCTGTACCGCATGCGTGAGCAGGACTTTGGCGAGTTGAAGTACCCGGACGGAGTCTCGCCCGCCTGGCCGATCCGCTACGACGACATCGAGCCCTACTACTCGATGGCCGAGCAGCTGTACGAGGTGCGTGGTGCCCGCGGCGAGGACCCCACCGAGCCGCCGTCGAGCGTCCCCTACCCGTTCCCAGCGCTCCAGCACGAACCGCGGATCCAGCAGCTCTCGGACGACCTGGCCGCCGCCGGCCTGCACCCGTTCCACGCGCCCTGCGGCGTCCTCCGCGACGAGGACAAGCCCGAGACGAGCGTGTGTGTCCGCTGCGGGAATTGCGACGGGTTCCCCTGCCCGTTGCACGCCAAGGCCGACGCCGAGGTGCTGGGCGTGCGGCCGGCCCTCGAGCACCCGAACGTGACGTTGACGACCGGCGCGCAGGCCGTGCGGCTGGAGACCGATGCCAGCGGTGGGGCCGTGACCCGGGTCGCGTTCGAGGTCGAGGAGGCGACCGAGACCGTCACCGGCGACGTCGTGGTCGTATCGTGCGGGGCCGCGAACTCGGCCAAGCTGCTGCTCGCCTCCGCCAACGACGCGCATCCGAACGGCCTGGCCAACGGCTCGGACCAGGTGGGCCGCAACTACATGTTCCACTACAGCCAGGCGGTGCTCGCGCTCTCCAAGGAGCCGAACCCCACCGTGTTCCAGAAGACCCTCGGCGTGAACGACTTCTACTTCGGGGACGACGACTACGAGTACCCGATGGGCAACATCCAGATGGTCGGCAAGTCCCAGGCCGAGATGTACAAGGGCGAGAAGCCGATCGAGACCAAGCTCGCGCCGACGTTCGCGCTCAGGGACATCGCGACGCACGCCGTGGACTTCTGGCTCTCGACCGAGGACCTGCCGGTGCCGGAGAACCGGGTCACGTTGGAGAAGGACGGCAACGTCCGGCTCATCTACGCGCCGAGCAACGAGGAGTCCGGCAAGCGCCTGTACCACAAACTCAAGTCGATGCTGGGTCACCTGGGCATGCACGAGGAGCACCTGATCCCGCGCAACGCCTACCTGAAGACGACGATCCCGATCGCCGGCGTCGCGCACCAGGCGGGCACCTGCCGGATGGGCAACGACCCGGCCACGTCCGTGGTCGACCCGAACTGCAAGGCGCACGAGCTCGACAACCTGTACGTCGTGGACACCAGCTGCTTCCCCAGCATCGGCGCCGTGAACCCGGCCCTGACGGCGATGGCCAACGCGCTCCGCGTCGGGGACCACCTGCTCGAGCGGCTCTAGCCTCGCCTGGATCAGGTGAAGACGTTCACGGCGCGTGCCACGACGAGGCCGAGGATCGCCAACGAGATGGAGGCTTGCACCGCCATCGCGATCTTGGCCCAGGGAGCCAACGGCATGGCGTCGGTCGGGCTGAACGCCGTGGCGTTCGTGAAGCCGAGGTACAGGTAGTCGATGAAGCGCGGCCGCCAGTTCGGCGGCGCGACGTTCGGATTCAACTGCTGCGGGAAGGCCAGGTCCGGGTGGGCGGGGAGCCCGTACGCCCGTGCCGCCGCTCCACCGCTGTCGAGCTCCCAGTACAGGAGCGCGAACGCGATGTTGTTCGAGATCCATACGATCGACCCAGAGGCGAGCAGCGGCCCGGCGGAGTTCGCATGCGGACCCCCGGAGACGAGTGCGTCGACGAGGCGGGCCGTCGACCACAGAGATTGCCCGATAAGGACGGCGACGAGGGTGATCGAGACCCCTCGAAGGATCGACGAGCGCTTCGAGATGGTGCCGGGATCACCCACGATGAGCGCGAGCAGGAGGGCGCCCTCGAACGCCGGAACGAGCCACGGCGGCCCGAGCAGCCACTCGTTGGGCAACAAGACGGTCAGGACCATGGCGGCCAGGACCGCACTCGCCATGTGCCACCTCGCCTCCCCGACAACCGGGACCGAGCCGCTCGGTCCGTCGGGCCGATCGTCTGATGTGCCGTCGGGTTCGGGGGCCACGCGGTCCTAGGCCTCGCCGCCGGCGACTGCGATCCCCCACGACGCGGACCAGCTCGCGCCCGGATCGAGCGCGATGACGTCGCGACCGGTCGCGAACGCGTTCGGGGGGCACGTCATGGGCTCGATCGCGATCGCCAAGCGTCGCTTGGAGATGGGCTGGAGCGTGTCGCCCGTATACGCCTGCACGTAGCCGAAACCGACGCCTCCCCAGAGCTCGACGGCGCGGTCACCGGCCTCCACCCGGACACGCCATCGGCCGTCGTCTTCGCCAGGCACGCCCGTGAAGCACGAGTCGAGCCGGGTCGGGCCGATCTCCCGCGCGGAGCGGAAGTCGAAGGCCGTCCCGTCGACCTCCTCTTCTCCGACGGGCAGCGCCCGTTCGTCGGTCAGGAGCCGTCGCGCCGCCGGCAGCGTGAGGACCGCCTGGTCCACGAGTACCCCCACCGTGAGGTATGGGTGGAAGCCGATCCCGAAAGGCGCCGGCACGTCGGAGGCGTTCGTCGCGCGCACGTTCACCTCGAGCCCGCCGGGCGACAGCCCGTAGTCGATCTCGAGCTTCAGTCGCCAAGGGTAGGCGGGCTGCGGGTGCAGGTCGCATCGGAGCGCGACGGCGCCCTCGGCCTTCGACTCCGCCGTCCAGGGCAGCCACCGGACGAGTCCGTGGATCGCGTTCCCGAGCGCCGGCTCGTCGATCGGCGCCTGCCCCGCTCGACCGTCGAACGTATATCGGCCGCCGTCCAGCCGGTTGGGCCAGGGGGCGAGGACCTGTCCCCGACCGGCCGGGGAGATCTCCTCGAGGGCGAACCCGTCCAGGACGTCCGAACCGCCGGCCGAGAGCGCGCGCAGAGTCGCCCCGACCTCGGTGACGACGGCGACCAGATCGCCGTGCCGGATCTCGTGCTGCTCGCCCGATGCGGGTATCGCCAACGGCGTCAGTAGCTGCTTTCGGTCAGCCTAACCTTGCCGCTGAACAAGTACTGCACGCCGGCCGTGTACAGCAGCACGAAAGGGATCCCCACGATCGCGACGACCAGCATCACCGTGAGCGTGTAGCTCTCGGCGCTCGCGTTCGACACCGTCATGCTGTAGGCCGGGTTCGTCGAGGACTTCAGCATGTTCGGGTACAGCCCCGCCGAGATCGTTGCCAGCGACAGGAACAGCACCGCCGAGCTCGAGAAGAACGCCGCGAAGTCCCTCCGGCGGCGAACCGTGACGATCATCGCCAGGTAAGCGACGAGGGCTGCGACCGGGAAGACCAGCGTCCACACGTCGTCGGTGAACGTGTCGGTCACGCCGTAGTCCGAGACCGCGATCCACACGGTCGAGACCGCCGCCATCAGCGTGAACAGGGCGATGAACCCCGGGATCCAGCGGCGCACGCGCGCCTGCAGGTCCCCCTCGGTCTTGACTGCCAGGTACAGCGAGCCGTGCATGAGCAGCATCGCGATCGTCGTGGCCCCCAGGAACAGCGCGAACGGGTGCAGGACGTCCAGAAGGCTCCCCAGCTGGACCTCCCCGTTCTTGTCCAGCGGCACCCCGCTGATCACGTTGCCGAACGCCACGCCCAGCAGCAGCGCGAGCCCGAACGAGGACAACGAGAAAACCGAGTCCCACAACGCGCGCCACTGCGAGCTCTCGCGCTTACCGCGGAACTCGATCGCGACCGTGCGCAGGATCAGGGCGATGAGCACGAGCATCAGCGCCCAGTAGAAACCGGAGAACAGCGCCGCATACACGACCGGGAACGCCGCGAACAGCACGCCGCCGCCCACGACCAACCAGACCTCGTTGCCGTCCCAGATCGGCCCGATGCTGTTCAGGACGATCCTGCGGTCCTCGTCCTCCTTGGCCGCGAACGGGTGCAGCATCCCCACGCCCAGGTCGAACCCGTCGAGCACGAGGTAGCCGCCGATGATCGCGACGAACAGCACGAACCACAGGTCAGCCAGAGACATCTTCGAGCTCCAACTCGCCGGACGCACGGGCCTGGGCCCGCTGGCGGAAGACCTCGCGGAACGTGTTCGGCAAATCCGACAGGTGCCCCTCCTCGGGGGCCTCCGGCCCGTGCTTGATCTTGCGATCCAGCAGGAACAGGAACAGCACCAGCAGCAGCGCGTACAGCAACGCGAACGTGATCAGCGATAGCAGCACCGGTCCCGTGCTGAGCGTCGGGGATACCGCGGTGTCGGTGCGCATCACGTTCCACACGACCCACGGCTGGCGTCCCACCTCCGCCGTCCACCAGCCGGCGATCGTGGCCACCTCGGCCAGGAACACCGTCGAGATGCACATCCATAACAGCCATCGTGGTAGCCGTTCGCCCTTGCGTCGTCGCCACACGAACCACGCCACGACGCCGATCAGCGGGAACAGGAACCCGAGGTCGATCATCGCGTGGTAGGCCTGGAACGCCAGGTTCACCGGCGCCCAGTTCTTCTCGGGAAACTTCTCCAGGCCGGGCACGGCCGCGTCGAAGCTGCCGTAGGACAGAAAGCTGAGCAGGCACGGGACGCCGATCGCGGTGGTCTTCTCCGCGCTCTCGTCGACCCAGCCGACCAGATACAGCGGCGCGCATGTCTGGGTCTTCCAGTTGCCCTCGATCGCGGCGAGCTTGGGCTCCTGGTTCTTGGTCACCGAGATGGCCATCTGCGCGCCGAAGATGAACACCTGCAGGATCGCCAGGACCGTGAAGACCTTGACCGCGGCCGAGAAGTTCCGCCTGGCGAACTCGCGGTGGCGGTTCTTCAGCAGGTACCACGCGCTGACCGAGAGCACCAGCGCCGACCCGATCATCCACGATGCCACCCACGTATGGAGCAATCGCGGCAGGAACGAGGGTGTGTTCACCACCGATCCGAAGTTGGTCAGGAAGGCCATCGGCCCCCACTGGCTGGCGTGCTGTTCGAACCCCTGCGGGGTCTGCATCCACGAATTGGCCATCAGGATCCACAGCGCGCTGAAGTGGGCCCCGAACACCACCAGGAACGTGGCCAGGAGCCACATCCTGGGGCCGAGGCGGTCCCCCCCGAACAGCATCAGCCCGAGGAACCCGCCCTCGAGGAAGAAGGCGAACACGCCCTCGGCCGCGAGCAGGCTCCCGAACACGTTGCCCACGAACCGCGAGTACTGCGACCAGTTCATCCCGAACGCGAACTCCTGGACCAGGCCGGTCGCGATCCCCATCGCGAACACGAGGCCGTAGACCTTGACCCAGAAGAAGGAGGCCTGGCGCCAGACGGGATCGCCCGTCCGGACGTGCTTCCACGCCATCCAGACCATCAGGATCCCCAGGCCCATCGAGATCGGCGGGAAGATGAAGTGGAAGCTCGCCGTGAGGGCGAACTGCAGACGCGAGAGGAACTCCGGGTTCAGGCTCTTCCCCCATTCGCTTGGACCGACGAACCCTCGTTGCGCCCGAAGCCAATCCCAGGTGGCGGGAAACGTCAACCTCAGGCCGCCTGGGAGCGGGCCTCACGGATCGACAGGTGGGGGTTCGGATGCCCCTGCGGAGCGTCCCTGGTCCCGTTCAACGGCGCCATGGCCGATCTCCGCCGGCGACCGTGATGGACCGGGTTCCACGCGGGACGAGTCCGGGACGTTGACCGGCGTCGAGCCCGTTCCCTCGACGTCGATGTGAGGAACCAGCCGGTCCAGCGGACGAGGGAGGGCGAACAGCCGGCGGCCGAAGAGGGTCAGCATGGCGGGCACCAGCAGGACCACCATGACCCCGGCGAGCAGCACCGCGGTCGCGAGCCCGACGCCGAACTGCTTGATCGTCGGGTCACTGGTGATGATGAAGCTCGCGAAGACCAGGAACATGATCAGCGCGGCGGCGGTGACGACGTGGGCCGCCGCCCCGAGCCCAGACGTCACCGCCGTTCGTGACTCCTCGCCCAGGGCGTGATGATGCCGGATCCTGCTCACGAGGAAGACCTCGTAGTCCATCGACAGCCCGAACAGGACGGCGAACATCATCAGCGGGACGTAGCTGGCGATGGGGACCGTGTCGCCCGGGGCCTCCAGGCCGATCGCGGACAGCCCCCAGCCCCACTGGAACACCGCCGTCAACACGCCCAGCGCGGCGGCGACGGACAGGAGGTTGGTGATCCCCGCCTGGAGCGGGACCAGCAGGGAACGGAACGCCACGGTCAGGAAGACGAAGCTCAGGGCGAGCACGGTCAGGACGACGAGGGGCAGCTTGGAGGAGATCTTGGTGGCCAGGTCCACGTAGGTCGCGGTGGTCCCGCCGACGTGCGCCGTGACGCCGTTGTCGCCGGTGACCGGCGGGAACGTGTCGTCGCGTATCACCTCGACGAGGTTCGCGGTCGCGTCCGACGA
>JBKPKU010000195.1:0-6056 GCA_046731295.1 Actinomycetota bacterium | reverse complement strand
TGTCGTCGATGTAGTTGCCCGCGCCGCGGATGAAGCGGTCGTCCTCCTTGCGCCGAACGCGGTGTCCGATCCCCCGGATCTCTTCGGCTTCGGTTGCCATCTGTAGTCCCCTAACTCGCCACGGACGCCGCGGCGTCCTCGGTGGACTCGGACATGGCCTTGCCGGCCGCCTGGATCGCGTTGACGATGTTCATGTAGCCGGTGCACCGGCAGATCTGGCCAGAGATCGCCCAGCGCACGTCCTCGTCGGTGGGATTCGGGTTCTCGGCCAGCAGGGCCGTTCCGGTCAGCATCATTCCGGGGGTGCAGAACCCGCACTGGAGGCCGTGCTCCTCCTTGAAAGCCGCCTGGATCGGGTGTAGCTGGCCGTCCTGCAGGAGGCCCTCGACCGTGGTGACCTCGCGTCCGTCGGCCTGCACGCCGAATACCGTGCAGGACTTCACCGGTCTGCCGTCCAGCAGGACGGTGCACGCCCCGCAGCTCGTGGTGTCGCACCCCATGTGGGTGCCGGTGAGCCCGAACTCCTCGCGGATCAGATGCGCGAGGAGCATCCGGGGCTCGACGTCGGCCGTTCGGTCGGCGCCGTTGACCTTGACCGTGATCTCCATCGTGCTCCCTTCCTGCTGGGTGGCGGCTAGGCCGCGCGGGCCGATTCGAGGGCCCGGGCGAGACCGCGCCGGACGTAGACGTCGACGACGTGGCGCTTGTAGGCCTCGGAGCCGCGGACGTCGCCGATCGGCGAGGACGCCTCGGCGGCCAGGCGGCCCGCCTCGGCGAACGCGTCCTCGGTGGGTTCGGCGCCGGCGAGACTGCTCTCGGCGTCGGTGGCCGGGATATTCTTGGTCCCGACGGCGGTGAGTGCGATGCCGGCGCGCTCGATCGTGCCGTTCGACATCGACAGGTGCACGGCGGTCGCGACGCTGGCGAAGTCGCCCACCTTGCGCTCGAGCTTGAGGTAGGTGCCGCCGAACGAGCCCGACGACTTCGGCACCTTGACCTTCGTCAGGATCTCGTCGGGCTCCAGCGCGGTGGTGAACGTGTCCACGAGGAACTCGGAGATGGGCAGCTCGCGTTCGCCACGGGAGCTCCCGATCACGACCGAGGCCCGCAGCGCCAGCATGACCGAACCCCAGTCGCCGGCCGGATCCGCGTGACAGAGTGACCCGCCGATCGTGCCGAGGTTCCGCACGATCGGGTCCGAGATCAGCGGCGCGGCCGTGGCTATCACCGGGTAGCCAGCCTTGATCACGTCCGAGCGCTCGAGGTCGTGGTGACGAGCGAGCGCGCCAACGGTCAGCGTGTCGCCGGACTCTGTGATGTCGTCCAGGGCGAGGCGGGAGATGTCGACGATGTGTCCGGGCGTCGCCAGCCGGAGCTTCATGACCGGGATCAGGCTCTGGCCGCCGGCCAGGACCTTGGCTTCGTCCCCGTACTGGCCAAGGAGCTGATACGCATCCTCCAACGACTCGGGCCGGTGGTACTCGAACCTGGAAGGCAGCATCAACAACCTCCTCGATCGCAGCCGGGCGTCGAGCGGCGTCGCCGGGAGAACCGGTACCGCGACTATCTCCCCGGCCCGCTCGAACGGTCAAGTCAACCGCGTTGTGCCGGATAGGTATCGTGGCGGTGGTGACCAGTTCCAACCGTGGCTTCTGGCAGGTGATGATCCCCCTCGGCGTGGCGGGGATCGTCCTGTTCGTGCTCGTGATCGTGTTCCGTCCGGTCGCGCGCACCGGGGCGGTCGCGTACGCGCAGGCGAACCTGCGCAGGGCCGCCGAGGCCGCCGAGACGGTGGCGGCCGCCGACGGCTCGCTCGCCGACGCCACGCGCCAGCGGATGAGCGACGAGGGCTCGATCAACGACCTGCTGTTGATCGACCCCGACCAGAGCTCGAACGACCCCGAGGTGGTCAGCGTCCTTGCGACCGAGGCGGCCTGGACCGGTTCGGTCAGAGCGGAGACGGGGGAGTGCTTCTGGATCCGCCTTCGGCCGAGGTCGGAGTCGGGGTTCGGGACCGTGTTCGGTACCGGGACCGACTGCTCGTCGGACGCGGCCAGCGCAGCCGAGCCGAGCGCCTGGCCCGAGCCGTAGCTCGTTGCCCGAGCGCGAACTCGCGCGAACAACCGCGCAGGGCTAGCATCGAAGACTCCACCCGTTCCGAAAGGGGGGACCCGTGACCAACCTGTCGGTCACCGTCAACGGGGTCGCTCGCAAGGGGGACGTCGAGCCGCGCACGCTCCTCGTCTACTTCCTCCGAGAGACCCTCGGGCTCACCGGGACCAACGTCGGGTGCGACACCTCCTCGTGCGGCTCGTGCACCGTGCTGTTGGACGGCGAGTCGGTGAAGTCGTGCACCCTGCTCGCGGCGCAGGCCGACGGTCGCGAGATCACCACGATCGAGGGGCTCGCCTCCGACGGACAGATGCACCCGGTCCAGGAAGCCTTCCGACGCGCCCACGCGCTGCAGTGCGGGTTCTGCACGCCGGGGATGGTGATGGCCGCGGCGAGCTACCTGCAGGAGAACCCGCGGCCGACCGAAGAAGAGGTGCGCCACTCGCTCGAGGGCAACCTCTGCCGGTGCACGGGCTACCACAACATCGTGCAGGCGATCCTCGACGCCGCCGGCCCGCTGGCCGGGGCGAAGGCGTAGGGGGCGAACATGGCCACAACCGAGAAGCTCGTCGGACAGCCGGTGCTCCGCAAGGAGGACGCGTCTCTCCTGCGGGGGCAGGGGAGCTTCGTCGACAACATGACGCTCCCCGGCATGCTCCACATGGCGGTGGTGCGCAGCCCGTTCGCGCACGCGAAGGTCGTCAAGGTGGACGTGAGCAAGGCGCTCGAGATCCCCGGCGTGATCGGGGCGTGGAGCGCCACCGATCTCGCGGGCGAATGGGCCGGACCGTTGCCGATGGTCTGGCCGATCACCGAGGACATCAAGACCTCCGATCACTGGCCGCTGACCTCGGACAAGGCGCGGTTCCAGGGCGACGGTGTCGCGGTCGTGCTGGCGGAGACGCGGGGCCTCGCGGGCGATGCGGCCGAGGCCGTCGACGTTGAGTACGACCCGCTGCCACCGGTGCTCGACGTCGAGGAGGCGGTCGAGGACGGCGGGACGCTCGTACACGACGAGCTCGGCACGAACGCGGTCGTCCACTGGAGCCACGGTGGGGGCGGCGACCAGAGCCTGTTCGAGAGCGCACCCGTCAAGCTCAAGCTGCGTTACGAGGCGCCGCGCAACACGCCAAGCGCGATCGAGCCCCGCGGCGCGGTCGCGTCGCCCGTGCCATCACTCGGCGAGTTCACGCTGTGGACCTCGACGCAGATCCCGCACATCGCGCGGTTCACGCTGGCCGGCACGACCGGCATCCCCGAACACAAGCTGCGCATCGTGGCGCCGGACGTTGGCGGTTCGTTCGGCGGCAAGCTGAACGTCTACGCGGAGGAGGCGCTCGCGCTGGTCCTCGCGCGAAAGACCGGCCGGCCGGTCAAGTGGATCGAGAGCCGTTCGGAGAACTACACCGTCACGATCCACGGGCGCGGCGTGATCCACGACGTCACGGTGGCGGCCACCGAGGAGGGCAGGATCCTCGGGTTCCACGTCACCGAGCTCGCCGACATGGGAGCGTACTTCCAGCTGCTCACGCCGGGCATCCCAGAGCTCGGGGGCTGGGTCTACATGGGGCCGTACGACACGCAGGCCTACTGGTACGAGTTCACCGGCGTGATGACCAACAAGGTGCCCACGGACGCGGTCCGGGGCGCCGGCCGCCCCGAGGCCACCTACGTCATCGAACGCGCCGTGGACGATCTGGCGCGACATCTCGGCAAGGACCCCGCCGAGATCCGGCGGATCAACTTCGTGCCGAAGTTCACCGAGGACCGCCCCTCGCTCATGGGGCTGAACGTCGACTCGGGCGACTACCTGCCGGCGTTCGAGCGCGCGCTCGAGATGGCGGAGTACGACCAGTACCGGAAGGAGCAGACGTCCCGGAGGGAGAACGGCGACGTCAAGCAGATCGGGATCGGGCTGTCGAGCTACATCGAGATGTGCGGCCTCGCGCCATCGAACATCCTCGGCGCCCTCCGGTACGCCGCGGGCGGGTGGGAGGCCGCGCAGGTGCGGTGCCAGCCGAGCGGCAAGGTCACGCTCTACATCGGGACCTCGCCGCACGGGCAGGGCCACGACACGACCTGGGCGCAGATCACGGGCGACGAGCTCGGCGTCTCGGTCGACGACATCGAGGTCCTGCACGGGGACACGGCCACCACGCCGCTCGGCATGGACACGTACGGGTCGCGTTCGATCGCGATCGGCGGGGCCGCGCTGCACTACGCGCTCCGGAAGATCAAGGACAAGGCGCGGACGCTGGCCGCCCACGAGCTGGAGGTGTCCGAGGAGGACCTCGAGTTCGAGAACGGCGCCTTCCGGGTGCAGGGGGCGCCCGACAAGGTGCGGACGATCCCCGAGCTCGCGGTCTCGGCCTGGACGGCGCACAACCTGCCGGACGGGTTCGAGCCCGACCTGACCGCCACGGCCACCTGGGACCCGAAGAACTTCACGTGGCCGTACGGAACGCACGTGTGCGTGGCCGAGGTCGACACCGAGACCGGGCACACGGACCTGCTGCGCTACGTGGCGGTGGACGACTGCGGCGTGGTGATCAACCCGATGATCGTCGACGGGCAGGTGCACGGCGGCGTTGCCTTCGGGATCGCCGAGGCGCTGTACGAGGAGGTCCTGTACGACGAGCACGGCAACCTGGTCACGAGCACGCTCACCCAGTACCTCGTCCCGTCGGCGGCCGAGATGCCGCCGTTCGAGCTCGACCGCACCGAGACGCCCTCGCCCACGAACCCGCTCGGCGTCAAGGGGATCGGCGAGGCGGGGACGATCGCCGCGCCGCCCGCGGTGGTCAACGCGGTGGTGGACGCCGTGGCGCACCTCGGGGTGACCGACGTCGGCAAGCCGGCGACGCCCGAACGGGTCTGGCGAGCCATCCAGGGGGCGAAGGCGGAGGGGCCGCCCGGATCGGGTTCGAGTGGGACCGCGGGAGCGGCCCCGACCAGCGGAGGAGGTGCGGCATGATTCCGGCGCCCTTCGAGTACAAGCGCGCCGACACCGTCGACGACGCGATCCAGGCGCTGTCCGGCGACCCGGACGCGAAGATCCTGGCCGGCGGCCACTCGCTCCTTCCGCTGATGCGGGTCCGGCTGTCCAGGCCGTCGGCGCTCGTCGACATCTCGCGGATCCAGGACCTGAAGTACGTGAAGGAGGACGGCGACGCGGTCGCGATCGGGGCGGGCACGCGGCACCACGACGTGGCCAACAGCGATGCGCTCCGCGAGCTCTGCCCGATCGTCCCGTACGCGGCCGCGCAGATCGGCGACCCGCAGGTCCGCCACGTCGGGACCATCGGCGGCTCGGTGGCGCACGCGGACCCGGCATCGGACATGCCGTCGGTGCTCGTTGCGCTCGACGCCGAGATCGTGGTCCGCGGCCCCGGCGGGGTCCGGAACGTGCCGGCGACCGAGTTCTTCAGGGGCCTGTTCGAGCCCGACCTCGCGCACGACGAGGTCCTGACCGAGATCCGCGTGCCGAAGACGCAGGGTCGCGGGTGGAGCTACGTGAAGTTCCATCGGCGCGCGCAGGACTGGGCGCTCGTCGGCGTCGCGGCGCTCGCGCCGAACGGTTCCGGGCCGGCGATCGCGCTCACCAACATGGCCGAGCGGCCGCTGCGCGCGGCCGGCGTCGAGGAGGCGCTCGGGGGCGGGTCGGATCCGGCGGCCGCGGCCGAGCGCGCGGCCGAGGGGACGAGCCCGCCCACGGACGCCTTCGGGAGCGCCGAGTACCGGCAGGAGCTCGCGAAGGTGCTCGTCCGGCGGGCGATCGAGGAGGCACAATCGCGATAGGCGTTCGGGGAGACGCCCCGCACGGCAGACCGAGGCCGGGCGCCCGCCGCCCGGCCTCCGTCTGTGACGGTCTTTGACGATGCACCCCGGCGTCTGACTAGATGAGGGGCATGCTGGCGTTCCTCGAACAGGGCACGTGGGTGCGC
>JBKPKU010000194.1:0-19316 GCA_046731295.1 Actinomycetota bacterium | reverse complement strand
GTGGGACCGCAGTTCGACGAAATCAGCCCGGACATCCTGAGAGCCCTACCGAACCCCGGTGGAGCCTTGGAGATCAAGCACAAGGCTCCGGAGGTGACGTTCCTCGGGGCTCACGAGCAGCCGGACTTCGGCACGCTGTACGTGACGTTTTATCCGGGCGAGATGGTCATCGAGCTCAAATCGCTCAAGGAGTACCTGTATCAGTGGCGGAGCACGACCGTCTCATACGAACGGTTCCTTGACGTCGTGTACGAGCACCTCATGCTCGTCTACGAGCCCGCACGGCTGCGGTTGGTATTCGAGACTCGCCCTCGTGGCGGCATCTCGAGCAAGCTCACGATCGATTCCGACTGGGCGATTCGCGGCGGTAAAGAGCAGTTCCGGGACTGGGATTCGCTCAATGACACTTGGTGATTGGGAGCACCACTGGGCGCACCGGGAGGCCGCGAGGCGGAAGCGCCTTTGGGAGGGTCACGGCGCGAGCGTAGGTCTCGCGCGCCGAGAAGCCCCTGGCGATAGCCGGAGAAGCCAACGTCCCGAGCGACCCGAAGAAGACGACGACCGTGGCCCAGGTGAACGCCGCGGGCACGTTCAGCGTCAAGAACGGGTTCGTCAATGGGTCTCTGACACTGACGCCACCCGCAACGACACTCAGCTGCCCGCCGGGCGAGAAGGCAACGCTCATCAGCCTCTCGTACACGAACGTGTCGATAACCGACACGACCAATGGGATCACAGACGATCCCCGGCACGTTCTGAGTATCAGGGCTACGAAAAGGGAGGCGGCCTGGTGCCGCCTCCCTTTCTCTCTTCCGTCGATCGATCTGTCAACCCCTAGCCTGCCGGCCATGACCTTCGACGGACTCGACCCTCGATCTGCGGAGACGACAGGATTCGAACCTGTGAGGGAGCTCAACACCCCCTAACCGCTTAGCAGGCGGCTGCTTTCGGCCACTCAGCCACGTCTCCGAGGCGGATTCTACGGAACGGCTCAACCGATAGGCTCGCCCGCGTGCCTGACATCGTCGTGGTCGGCGGCGGCATCATCGGGACGGCCTGCGCGTACGAGCTCGCGCGCGCCGGCGCTGTGGTGACGCTGCTGGAGAGGGACGAGCTGGCGGCGGGCGCGTCCGGCCGGAACCTCGGCTACCTGGACACGTCGAAGGACCCGGTGCTCGCCCCGTTCGCCCGCCGGAGCCTGGAGCGCTACGCCGAGATCGCGTCCGACCCGCCCACCCCCTTCTTCCTGGATCCCGAGCCGCTCGGAACCCTCGCCGTCACGATCGACGAGGACGAGGTCGACGACCTGCGCGACTGGGTCTCGGCCGCCGAGGCGGTGGGCGTCGAGGTCGAGCGTGTCGACGACCGGGTCCGTGAGCTCGAACCCGAGCTGTCCCCCGACGTGCTCGAGGCCTACCTCCTCCACGAGGGGCACCGCGTCGATCCGTTGGCGCTCACGGTCTGTCTCGGCGCGCTGGCCCGGGACGCGGGCGCCTCGATCCGGCATCATGCGCCGGCTCGCAGACTCGTCGGACGGGGGGACCGCATCACTGGTGTCGTGACCGACGACGGCCTCCTCGAGGCGGACGCCGTGGTGCTGGCCGCCGGTCCGTGGTCGCCGGCCGTTGCGCGCCCGGCGGGTGTGTCGCTGCCGATCGTGTCGGCGCGCGGGTGGCTCGTGCACGTCATGCCGGAGCGGCCGCTGTTGCGCCACTGGATCCAGAGCGGCGCGCGACGCCTGCACGCCGGGGAGCTTGCGTACGCCGCCGAGCCCGGTCCGCTCTCGCTCACCCTTCGGGAGTTCGGGGAGGCGGCCGAGACCCGGGAGGTCTCGCCGATGATCCAGCCGGCGCCCGACGGCTCGGTACTGACCGGGAGCTCGCGCGAGCCCTCGTTCGCGGCCGCCCCCTTCGAGCTCGACGTGCCGCGGCTGGTGGCCACCGAGGCCTCGCGCCTCGTGCCCGCCCTCGCCGAGGCGCCGGTGCTCGCGACGTGGTCGGGCGTCCGACCGGTCTCGCCGGACGAGCGGCCGATGCTCGGGCGGGTGCGCGAAGGCCTGTTCGTCGCGACCGGCCACGGCTCCGAAGGCGTGATCCTCGGGGCGGCGAGCGCCGAGCAGCTGGCCGCGCTCGTGCTGGGGACCGATCCGCCGTTCGGGGACGCGCCGTTCGACCCGGCGCGGTTCGTCGAGGCGACGTGATGGACCACGACACGCCTGGTCATCGTGCAGCTCCGCGACGGTGCGATCGCGCGCTGGCGCGAGTACCAAACCGAGTCGGCACTGCGATGGGAGGAGTTCGCCGGCCGAGCCGGTTCGCCTAACCGGTCCTCGCCGCGGGGCCGCGCCCGTGGCGGGCGAGGATCTCGAGCGTCCGGTCGAGCGGGAGCGCGTACAGAACGTGCCCGTCCCGTCCAACCGTGGTCTCGGCGGTGAACAGCGCGTTCACGACCGCCTCCTCGACGGCCTCGACGGTGGCGGCGAACAGCGGGTTGAACACGTCGGGCGACCCCGGGCTCGGCCCGTCGAGCACCGCGCGGACGGGAACGGTTCCGTCGTCAGAGGAGAGCGGGATCCGGTTCGCCGTCGAGAACGCGATCATCAGCTCGCCCGAGCCGTTGTGGCCGGTCGACCCCATCCTTCCAAGCCCCAGCCCGCCGCGAACCGCGAGGCGCCGGACCTGGTGCGGCACCATCGGCGCGTCGGTCGCCACCACCACGATCGCCGAGCCCTCGCGGTGCTCGTGCGGCATGAGGTCGGTGATCTCGCGACCGACGGGCACGCCGTCGATCCGCAGCAGATGGCGCTCGCCGAAGTTCGTCTGGACGAGGGCGCCCACCGTCCAGCCGCCGGGGACCACCCGAGACGCCGTCCCGATCCCGCCCTTGAAGTCCATACATTGCGTGCCGGTGCCGGCGCCCAGGCAGCCCTCGGCGACCGCCCCGCCCCGCGCCCCGTCGAGCGCGGCGAACACGTCCTCGTCGGCGAGCGGGAAGGTCGTGACGTCGTTCAGGAACGAGTCGTCGCACTCGGCGACGATCGGCATGTCGCCGCCCTCGTGCGTGGTCGTCTGGTACCGATCGGTCCGCCACCGGACCGTAGCGTCGTAGGCGCGACCGATCGCGAGCGAGCTCGTCAGGACGATCGGCGAGTGCAGGAGGCCCCACTCGGCGACCTGGTTGATCCCGATCATCTCGCCGAACCCGTTCAGCACGTGCGTTCCCGCGTAGACGCGCTCGATCCACGGCAGGCCCTCGTGCGGGAACACGGCCGTCACGCCGGTGCGGACGGCGCCGGCGCCGTCCGGCGAGGGATCGCGCACGACCGTGGCGTGCCCGACACGAACTCCCTGCACGTCCGTGATCGCGTTCAGGGGCGCTGGGGGGTACGCGCCGATCACGACGCCGAGGTCGCGGGCCCTGCCTCGTTCCATGCCGAAAAATCTCCCCTCGCGTTCGGATGCAGGCGGCCCGAGATGGTACCCGTGGTTGCGGCGGACCCGTCGCGACGGCCCCTCGCGGCCTCCTCAGTAGAATCAACACCCATGGCCGTCCTCGCCCTCGGCATCTCGCACCGCCGCGCCGACGTCGCCCTGCTCGAACGGCTGGCGTTCGCCGACGAGGACCTCGTGAAGGCCTACCGCAGGACGCAGGACGACCCGGCGATCGACGGCGCGGTCGTCCTGTCCACATGCAACCGCGTCGAGATCTACGGCAGCGTCCCCTCCTACCACGCCGGCTTCCAGGCACTGAAGCGCGTGCTCTGCGAGTCACGTGGCGTCGCGGCCGACGACCTGGCCGAGCCTCTGTACTCGCACTACGAGGACGACGCGGCCGAGCACCTGTTCGGCGTCGCGAGCGGGCTGGACTCGATGGTGCTGGGCGAGCCCCAGATCCTGTCGCAGGTCCGCGATGCGTGGAGGCGCGCCGAGGCGGAGGAGGCGGCCGGGACCGCGCTGGGCGCGCTGTTCCAGGCGGCCGCGCGGACGGGCCGGCGTGTGCGCTCGGAGACGAGTGTGGGGGCGGCCCCCGACGTGTTCGTGTCCGCCGGCGCGGACCTCGCGGCCCAGGCCCTCGGCGGCCTCGACGGGCGACACGCGGTCGTCGTCGGCGCGGGACAGATGTCCGCCCTCGCCGTCGAGCACGTCCGCCGGCGCGGCGTGGCGACCGTCCGCGTCCTGAACCGCTCGCTCGAACGCGCCCGGGCGCTGGCCGGGCGCACCGATGCCGAGCCGGGAGACCTCGCCGACCTGCCGAACGCACTCGCCGCCGCCGACCTCGTGATTTCGGCTACCGGTGCGGCAGGCGTGGTCCTGCCCGAGGAGCTCCTGCGGGACGCTACGGCCGGGCGGGAGCGCCCGCTGTTCGTCCTAGACATCGCCGTCCCGCGCGACGTGGACCCGTCCGCCGACGAGCTACCCCACGTGACCCTGATCGACATCGACGGACTGAGGACGTCGGTGGCCGTTCACGCGGCCGAGACCGCGGCCGACATCGAGCGCGCGCACGCGATCGTCGCCGACGAGGCACGACGCTACGCGGAACGCCGACGCGCAGAGCGCCTCGGCCCGCTGTTCCGCGCGCTGCAGGACCGCGGCGACGCCGTCGTGCGCGCCGAGCTGGATCGTTTCCGCTCGGACCTGGCAGGCCTCGAACGCGCGGAGCGCGAGGCCGTCGAGGCGCTGGCCCGCGGCGTGGTGGCCAAGCTCCTCCACGAGCCGATGACCCGGCTGAAGGCCTCGGACGCCCAGGACGCCGAGGCCCGAACGCTCGCGGAGCTCTTCGCGCTCGAGTTCGGCGAGTGACGCTGCGGATCGGCACCCGCGGCTCGAGGCTCGCGCTCGCCCAGGCCAACGAGGTCGCCGGGAAGCTGCAGGCCACCGGCGTCGAGACTGGACTCGTGCCGATCACGACCTCGGGCGACCGCGGCGCCGACCCGACGAGCGATCCGGCCGGGATGAAGGGGCTGTTCGTCACCCAGATCGTTCGGGCGCTCCTCGACGGTGAGGTGGACCTCGCCGTGCATTCGGCCAAGGACCTGCCCGCGGTCGACGACGACGGCGTCGTGATCGCCGCCGTCCCCGAACGTGCCTCGCCGCTCGACGTCCTTGTGACGCGCGACGGGGAGCTGCGGCCCGGCGCGCGCGTTGGGACGTCCAGCGTTCGGCGCCGGGCACAGTTGATCCGGTGGCGACCCGACGTGAAGGTGACGGACCTGCGCGGCAACGTCGACACGCGACTGCGCAAGCTCGCCGACGGCGAGGCCGAGGCGCTGATCCTGGCCGCGGCGGGCCTGCTCCGCCTCGGCGTCGTCCCCGAGCACGCGGCGCCGATGTCCCTCTCCGAGATGGTGCCGGCCCCGGGGCAGGGCTGCCTGGCCGTGCAGGCTCGGGCGGACGACGCATCGGCGATCGAGGCACTCGCATCCCTGGACCACGGGCCGAGCCGACAGGCGCTCGAAGCCGAACGCGGGCTGATGGCCCGGCTCGGCGGCGGGTGCGCGCTGCCACTGGGCGCGTTCGCCGAGCGCTCCGAGGCCGGCGTCCGCATGGTCGCGATCGCGTTGACGCCCGACGGCGGCCGATACGCCCGCGCCGAGGTCGAGGCCGCGACGCCGGGCGAGGCCGCCGAGATCGCCGCCCTCGACCTGTCAGCCGGCGGCGCCGACGAGATCCTCGGGCTCGTCCGGCCGTGACGACTCCGAAGGCCCTCGCGGGCCGGACCGTGCTCGTGACGCGGCCGGTCCCCGAGGCCGACGAGCTCGCGACGCTGCTCCGCCGCCGGGGCGCGCGGGTGATCGTGGCGCCGGGGATCGAGCTCGCCCCCGCGCGTTCGGCCTCTCTCACGAGGGCGCTCGCCGAGCTGTCCGACGGCTCGTTCGCCTGGGTGACGCTGACGAGCCCGCGCACCGTCCAGGTGCTGTCCGATCACCTGAAGCCGCGCGAGGTTCGAGCCATGGTCGCGGCGGTGGGCGAGGGCACGGCCGAGGCGTTCCAGCGGTGGAGCCGCCGCGACGCCGACCTGATCCCGAAGACGTTCACGACGGAGGGTCTCGCGCGCGCGTTCCCCCGCGGGCAGGGCCGCGTACTGACGCCCCGCGCCGACGTCGCGCCCGAGGGCCTCGAGGACGCCCTCGAACGCAAGGGCTGGCGACCCACGCGCGTGGATGCCTACCGAACGCGTCTCGCGCGGCGCCTCCCTACCGAGGCTCGGACGGCGCTGGAGCGCGGCGAGGTCGACGCGGTGACCTTCACGAGCGCGTCGACCGTGAGGGGGTTCGTCGGCGCCCTAGGCACCGTGAGGGGCGATCCGAAGGTGATCTGCATCGGCCCGGTCACGGCGCGAGAGGCGCGCGAGCACGGCCTGCGCGTCCACGCGGTGGCGTCGCCGCACACGATCGAAGGCCTCGTCGCCGCGGTGGAACGCGCCCTGCGCCCCCGGCTCGTTACGCCGGATCCGGCCCCTCCACGTTGACCACGGACGCGCCGCTGCCGGCTCGAACCACGACGACGTCGGCCGGCTCGTCGCTCGGATTGCCCTCGCGGTGCACCGCCCCGCGACCCACGTACACGAAGTCCCCGGGTCCGGCGTCGAACGCCCCGCTCCCGGCCGGCCCGAACTCCATCCGCAGCACCCCCGACAGCACGTAGATCGCGGACTCGTGATCGCCGTGATGGTGCCAGCCCGAAAGCATCCCCGGCTCCGTCCTCGCATGGCCGGCCCACATCCCGTCCGAGGCCACGGCCTGCGACCGGGCCATCCCCGCCGTGCTCGGTCCCTCGACGCGGTCGCTCGGCCGGATGCGCCGGACCCCCTGCTCGGCCATCGGACCCTCCCTTCGACGCCCGTCCTCGGCGATCTATCATCGTGTCGATGAACTTCCCTCGCCACCGGCCCCGTCGCATGCGGCGCACGCTGGCTCTGCGGGCCCTGATCCGCGAGGTCGAGATCGCGCCGCGGCACCTGATCGCGCCGCTGTTCGTGAAGGAGGGCGTGTCCGAGCCGGTCCCGATCGGATCGATGCCCGGGCAGTCCCAACACACGCTCGAGTCGCTCCGCAAGGAGGCGGCCCAGATCGCGGGCAGGGGAGTGCTCGCGTTCATGCTGTTCGGCGTCCCCGAGCGCAAGGACGCCGAGGGCTCGGAGGCCTGGAACCCAGACGGCATCGCGCAGCGCGCCCTCCGGATGCTCCGCGACGAACTCGGCGACGACCACGTCGTGATCGCGGACCTGTGTCTGGACGAGTACACCGACCACGGCCACTGCGGCGTGCTGAACGACGACGACGAGGTCGACAACGACGCGACGCTCGAGCGCTACCGGCGGATCGCGCTCGCGCAGGCCGGGGCCGGGGCCCACATGGTCGGGCCGAGCGGCATGATGGACGGCCAGGTGGAGGCGATCCGGGGCGCGCTCGACGAGGGGGGCTTCGACCGCGTGGGGATCATGGCCTACGCAGCCAAGTTCGCCTCCTCGTTCTACGGCCCGTTCCGCGAGGCGGCAGAGTGCACGCCGAGGTTCGGGGACCGGGCCGGGTATCAGATGGATCCGCCGAACGCGGACGAGGCGATCCGGGAGATCGCCTCGGACATCGAGCAGGGCGCCGACGTCGTGATGGTCAAGCCGGCGCTCCCCTACCTGGACGTGATCCGTCGCGCGAAGGACGAGACCCGCTTCCCGATGGCCGCCTACAACGTCTCCGGCGAGTACGCGATGGTGAAGGCCGCGGCGGGCAACGGTTGGCTGGACGAACGCAAGGCGGTGCTCGAGGTCCTCACGTCGATCCGCCGCGCCGGGGCCGACCTGATCCTGACGTACCACGCCAAGGACGCGGCGGACTGGCTCAGAGATTGAGCCGGCGCGGCCTGACCCACCTCCCTCGTTGTCATCAGCGCCCCCTCGCCGTGGGGACGAAGCAACCCCAGCGACCTCCCGATGAGGGGCCTGACGATCGAGCACTGGCCCGTCGGCGGATGACCCACCCGGAATAGGCTGAGCCTCGTGACCCGCTCCGAGGAGGTGTTCGAACGCGCACGGCGCGTGATCCCCGGCGGGGTGAACTCGCCCGTGCGCGCGTTCGGTGCGGTGGGGGGCACGCCGCGCTTTGCGGTCCGGGGCGAGGGCGCATACGTGTTCGACGCCGACGGAAACCGGTACGTGGATCTCGTGCAGTCGTGGGGCGCCCTGTTGTTCGGGCACGCAAGGCCGGAGATCGTCGAGGCGGCGAAGGCGGCGGCCGAGCGCGGGACCTCGTTCGGCGCGCCGACCGAGCTCGAGGTCGAGCTCGCCGAGCGGATCACGGCCGCGATGCCGGCCGTCGAGCAGGTCCGCCTGGTCTCGAGCGGAACCGAGGCGGCGATGAGCGCGGTCCGCCTGGCGCGCGGCTTCACCGGCAGACCGCTCGTACTAAAGTTCGAGGGCTGCTATCACGGACACTCGGACGCGCTGCTCGCCCAGGGAGCGGGCAGCGGCGTGGCCACGTTCGGCATCCCGGGCTCGCCCGGCGTAACCGAGGGAGCCGCCCGCGACACGCTGCCCGCGCCGTTCAACGACCCGGAGGCCGTCCGCTCGATGTTCGAGGAGCACGGCGAGCGGATCGCGGCCGTCATCGTCGAGCCGGTCGCGGCGAACATGGGCGTCGTGGCGCCCGAGCCAGGCTTCCTCGACGGGCTGCGCGAGCTCTGCACCGCCAACGGCGCGCTGCTCGTGTTCGACGAGGTGATCACCGGGTTCCGGATCGCGTTCGGCGGTGCGCAGGGCGAGTACGGCGTCGTGCCCGATCTGACCGTGCTCGGCAAGGTGATGGGCGGCGGCTTCCCGTGCGCGGCGTTCGGCGGGCGGCGCGACGTGATGGAGCGGCTGGCGCCGGCCGGCCCGGTGTACCAGGCGGGCACGCTGTCGGGGAACCCGGTGGCCGTGGCGGCGGGGATCGCCGCGCTCGACCTCGCGAAGCAGTTCGACCCCTACACCGGGCTGACGGAGACGGCCACCGCGCTGGCCGACGGTGTGTCCGGGCGCCTCGCGGCAACCGGGTCCGCGGTCACGGCGAACCGCGCCGGGTCGCTGTTCAGCGTGTTCTTCTCGGGCGGTCCGGTCCGCGACTTCGCCGGCGCGAGGGCCGCCGACCACGACCGGTACGCACGGTTCTTCCACCACATGCTCGACCACGGGGTGTGGCTGCCGCCCAGCGGCTACGAGCTGTGGACGCTCGGAACCGAGCACGGGCCGGACGAGATCGACCTGGTCCTTCGCGCGGCCGAGTCCTTCAGCTGAACGCGGAGAAGGCCCGGGCCGACGAAGCCCGGGCCCTCTCGAACCGCGTTTCGTACTAGAGGTTCGCCGCGGCCAGCGCATCCACCACGCCATCGCCGTAGAACCCGTTGAAGTTGGCATCACCCTCGCACAGGGCGTCCCAGTCAGGCGGATCGACGGGGAGCGTGGTGTCGTCGTAGTGGAACAGGGTCGGCGGCTCGGGGCAGAAGTCGCGCCAGTCGTCACCGCTGAAGTTGGTGAAGAAGAGATCCGCGTTGGTCGCCGTCGCCCTCAGCGCCGCCTCGACCGCGTCGGGGTCGGCGCCGAAGTCGGCACCCGTACCGGTCCCGATCGCCTCGATGATCAGGGCGGCCACGCCGACCGCGTGCGGCGATGCCATCGACGTCCCCTGCAGGTATGCGTACACGCCGCACGTGCTCTTGCTGGGCTGTGCACCACCGCAGTCGACCACGGCGAGGGGCGTCCTCGGCTTGAAGTTGTGCGTGATCAGCTTCTCCTCGATCGCGAGGTCCGCCGGGTACGTCGACAGGACGCGGAGCCCGGCCGTGTTGTACTGGGGCGTGCCGAAGAACTCGCGGCGGTCGCCGCCGGGCGCCGAGACGACCGTCTGCTCGAGACCGTAGTTCGAGTAGTACGCCTTGCGGCCCGTCGACCCCAGGGCGCTGACCGAGATCACGTGGTTCCCCTCGGTGGGGATGATCAGGCAGTCGTTGTCGATGTTGTCTCGAACCTTCTCCGATCCGGGTGGGAAGTCCGGACTGATCGCGTCGTCCGTCGGGTTGCCGAGATCCGTGTGCTCGTTCCCCTCCGCGGCGATCAGCGTGACGCCGTGCGCGTGCGCGTAGTCCAGCGCCGCGTTGGTCGAGTCGATGACCGTGGCCTGCTCCGCCTGCTCGGTGGGAGAGTCCAGCGGGTTGTCGCGGCAGTTGAACAGCCACGGGTCGGTGAAGAAGCTCATGTTGACGACGTCGATGCCGTTGTCGGCCGCGAAGGTGAGCGCGGCCAGCGTCTCGAACAGGAAGAAGAACCCGGAGTCCTGACCGGCACGCAGGTTGACGAGGCTCACGTCCGGCGCCACGCCGGCGATGCCAAGCCCGTTCAACGCGGCGCCCACGGTGCCGGCGACGTGCGAGCCGTGTCCACCCTCGTCGACGTCGGGCGGATCCTCACAGGACTGGTCGGGATCCTGGTTGCACGGACCGTCGATCAACGGGATGTCGGTCGTGAAGTTGCGGCTGAGCTCGGCGTTGAAGTTCGGCGCCAGATCCGGGTGAGAGGCGTCGATGCCCGTGTCGATGATCCCGACGAGCACATCGTGGTTGCCGGTGGCAACTGAGTACGACTCGTCGGCCGTAGCGTGGATCATCTGCATGTCCCACTGCAGGCCGGCGAGCGGCTCCTCGTCCGCCGCCGCCTCCGCCTCCGGGGCGACACCCTGCGCCTCGATCAACGACTCGACGTCGTCGACCTTGTCGCGCAGGGCCGGTGCGGCGTACCCGATGACCCGGTTGATCGTGGCCCCGGCAAGCTGGTCCGAGGCCAGCACGCTTGCCTCGAAGTCGGCGTCGCTGGTCTGTACCTTGGCCACGCCGATCTCACCGAGCTCGTCGACCACCCGTCCGCCCAACGAGCGGATCGCCTCCCGGGCGTCCGCCGCTGACACCCCTTCCCGGTACTGGACGACGTACTCACTGACCTTGACTGCGCTTCCCGCGCTGGCCGGCACGGCGGCCAGGAGACCGCCCGCTACCAGCGCCGCCAGCCCTGCGACGACCATGCGTGTTCGCATGGCACCCCCTTTCTCCGCCAGGCACGGCTACCCACCGCAGGAAACCGCAAACGTCCCGGGCGGGAACTTCTCCGGGCGGGCGGACGTTACGGTGAGCGGTACGGGAGACTCCGTAGGACCCAACGAGGAGGAGGAGCCATGTCCACCGACACCGCGACGTTCGCAGCCGGGTGCTTCTGGGGGGTCGAGTACGTGTTCGAGCGCGTGCCCGGGGTCGTGTCGACCGAGGTCGGCTACTCGGGCGGCCACACCCAGAACCCCACCTATCGGGACGTGTGCTCCCACGGCACGGGCCACGCCGAGGCGCTCCGCGTCGAATTCGACCCGGCGGCCGTGAGCTACGACCAGCTGCTGGAGGTGTTCTGGGCCATGCACGACCCGACCCAGGTCAACCGCCAGGGGCCCGACGTCGGCGACCAATACCGCAGCGCGATCTTCACGCACTCGGACGAGCAGCGGCGGGCCGCCGAGGCCTCGCGCGACCGCGCGCAGACCAGGTTCGACCGGCCGATCGCGACCGAGATCACGCCCGCCGGCCCGTTCTGGCCGGGCGAGGACTACCACCAGCGGTACTACGACAAGAACGGGCACGAGCCGTACTGCCACGTGATCCCGTGGAGCACGCTGCGCGAGCTCGGCCTGGTCTCGGCCGACGCGTAGCGTCTAGGGGAGGTCGACCACCCCGAGGTTCGGCCGCCACGGGCCGACCGCCTCGCGGTAGCGCTTGGCCAGCGTCTTGACGATCTGGGACTCGTGGTTCAGGTCGTGGACCGCCCATGTGGCGGGCAGCTGGCCGAGCGTGACTCGCCGAGCTCCGGATGGCGCCCGACCCGCATCAGGTCCTCGGGACCGAGGTTCAGCTCGTCGAACGCGCTCAGGTTCTCGGCCCGCAGGCTCTCGAAGCGGTCGAGGACCCGGCCGACGCTCCAGCCGGCGAACCGCTCCAACCCGGCCTCGCGATCCACCGGCCCGAGGTTCTCCTCGGCGCCGTGGACCAGGATCGTGTCGATGCGGCCGAGCCAGTCGCGCTCCTCGATGTGCGTGAGGTGCGCGAGGGCTTGCCACGAGCTCCACGTGCCCGACCCCTCGTCGGCCTCGAGCCAGGTCTCCGAGAGCCCTCCGAGCGTCGCGCGCAGCGCGCCCGGCGTCCCCGCCAGGATCTCGCGGCCGTCCGTCAGCGTGTAGGTCATGCCGCCAGCGCCCGGTCGGCCTTGGCCGCGAACACGAAGTCGGCCTCGTTCAGCCCGTCGATCTTGTGCGTCCACACCGTCAGCCGGACCTTGCCCCACGCGAGGTAGATGTCGGGGTGGTGCCCGACCTCCTCGGCGAGCTCACCCACGCGGTTGGTGAACGCGAGCGCCTGCCTGAAGTCGTCGAACCGGTACTCCTTCTCGAGGTGGTGGTCGTCGACGACATACCACTCGTGTCCGAGGTCGGCCAGGTACGAGTCGATCTCCTCGTGATCGAGCGGCGGCACGCCGCCCTTGCAGGGCACGCACTCCATCGAGGCGAGGTCGCGCGCCATCAGAAGCTCCTCGCCGCGGACAGCCGCTGTTCGACGATCGCATCCGCGGCGGCGCCGGTGGAGATCCCGTCGGCCTCGGCGCGGGCGAACACCTCGCCCAGCGTGTCGCCGATCCCGCGAAGGCGCGTCTGCACGTCCGCATCACCCTCGTCCAGCATCTCGTAGGACACGAGGTGGATCACGCCGCCGGCGTTCACGACGTAGTCCGGTGCGTACAGGATGCCGCGTTCGGCCAGGCCATCGGCGTCGGCGGTCTCGCCCAGCTGGTTGTTGGCCGCGCCCGCGATCACGCGACAGCGCAGCTTGGGGATCGTCTCCGCGTTCAGGACGCCGCCGGTGGCGCACGGCGCGAACACGTCGCACTCGACCTCTGAAATCCGGTCGGCCGGAACGGCCTCGGCGTCGAGCTCCTCGGCGAGCTCCTTCGCCCGCACGTCGTCGACGTCGGCGAGCGTGAGCCGCGCGCCCACCTCCGCGAGCATCCGCGACAGCGGACCGCCTACGGCCCCCACCCCCTGCACCGCTACCGTCCGCCCATCCAGGTCGTCCGAACCGAACGCGTGGGCGACGGCCGCCCGGATCGCGTGGAAGACGCCGACCGCGGTGTTCGGGGCCGACGTCCCCGAACCGCCGTTGGCCTGGGTCCGGCCCAGGACGCTCGAGCAGCGTTCGGCGATCACGTCCATGTCGGGCGGCCCCGTGTTCATGTCGCAGGCCGTCACGTACGTCCCGTGGAGCGATTCGACGAGGTCGCCGTAGCGGAGCAGCAGCTCGCGCCGTTTCCGCCCCTGCGGGATCTCCGGGACCGCGAGCACGGCCTTGCCACCGCCCAGGGGCACGGAAGCCATCGCCATCTTGCTCGTCATCGCCGAGGACAGGCGCAGCACGTCGCGCAGCCCGTCGGCCGGCTCCACGTAGGTCTTCATCCGCGTGCCGCCCATCCCCGGGCCGAGGATCGTCGAGTGCACGCCGACGAACATCCAGGAGCCCGACGGCTCGTCGAAGCGGACGACGGTCTCCTCGCCGTCCCAGTCGCGGAGCAGCGACTCGAACACGAGCGGCGTTACTCGGCCCGTGCGGCCGAGGCCTTCTTGGCCTTCTTGGCCGCGCGCTTCTCCTTGATCGACTTCTGGGCGGTCTTCTTGGCCTGCTTCTCGCCCTTGTCCTTCGCGTGCGCCACGGTGTGCCCTCCGTTCCGCTCGACCAGGGTTCAATTATCACCCGCCGAGGCTTACGCTGGGCGTGTGGATGAGATGACGCTGTGGGTGGTGTTCGGGGTGCTCGTCACCGCCCTCGTGATCGGCGGGATCTTCCTGTGGCGACGGTGGCCGCGCTGGAATCCCGCGTTCGGGACCTCGCCGCAGGCGAAGGCGGCCGAGACTCGACTGTGGTCGACCCGCCATGGCGACCAGACCGGCGGCCTCTAGGATCAGCGCTAGGCCAGGTCGGCCAGCGCCTCCCGAACGTCCTTGCGGATCCCGGTCACGAACGGGACCTCCTCCTTCGTGAACCGGCGCGCCTCGGCCCCCCGAAGCCTGCGGATGCAGTCGACGATGCGGTCGAGCTCGTCCGCCTCGAACGCGAGGATCCACTCCCAGTCGTTGATGCCGAACGCACTCGTGGTGTTGGCCAGCACCTCGGGGAACTCGCGGCCGATCTCGCCGTGCTCGCGAAGCAGCGTCGCGCGCTCTTCGGGCGGGAGCAGGTACCACTCGGGCGTGCGGACGAACGGGTACGCGCACAGGTAGCGCCGAGGCGCCTCGCCCCTGACGAACGCCGGCGCGTGGTCCGCCGTGAACTCGGCCGGCTTGACCACGCCCATGAACGTCCACGACAGCTCGAGCTCGCGACCCGCCCGCGTGCGCCCGAAAGCCACCAGCGCGTCCTGCACCGCGTCCGGGCTCGGGCCGACGAGCCACAGCATCAGATCCGTGTCGGCGCGGAAGCCGACCGTCGAGTAGACGCCCCGCACCGTGACGTCCTCCCACGCCTTGAACAGGTGCTCGATCTCCTGCGCGGCGTCGTCGAGATCCAGATCGCGCACCGCACGGGTCCCCTTGAAGCACACGTACTGCGCGTAGACCGTCTCGCTCATCGCACTCGCTCCTCGAGCCCGTCTTGGGCCCGTGTCGACAGATGGTCCCGCACGCGCTCGGCCGCCTCGCCTGCGCTCCGAACGGAGTCCGCGATGCCGACCCCCGCGTAGGCGTTCCCGCTCACGAAGATACCCGGCGGCAGCGCGGACCCGATCGCCGCGACTCGTTCGAGATGTCCGACCTCGTACTGCGGCATCGAGCGCGGCCACCGGACCACCCCCCAGGCCTCCGGCCCCCCGGGAAGCGGGAGGAGCGCGGCCAGGTGCCGCGACAGCGCCTCGACGATGTCCGCGTCCGGGGACTCCAGGACGTCTTCGAACCCCACCGCCCCCACGAAGCACCGGACGACCGCGCGGGTGCCGGACCGCCCCTCCGGCCACTTCCTCGACAGGAAGGTCGCCGCGGTCATCGGCGCCTTCCCTCGCGGCACCACGAACCCGGTCGCCTCGGGCAGCGCGCCGACCGTGCCCGGCGGGTAGACCAGGAGCGCGACGGCGGTGCTCGCGTACGGGATCTGCCGCAGCGCGGCCGCGGCCTCCGGCGCCGAACCCTCGAGAAGATCGGCCGACACGAAAGCGGGCGTGGCGAGCACCACGGCCTCGGCGTCGAACGCGCCGGCGCGCGCCACGACGGAGATCGCGTCGCCCGAACGCTCGATCGCGATGGCCGGGGCGTCGGTCACGACCCGTTCGGCGCCGATCGCGTCGAGCAGGGCGGCAGGCAGGCGCGCCACGCCTTCGCGCGGCCGCAGGAACAACGGTCCGGCGTCGGTGGCCGCCTTGATGGCGGCCTTCGCGCCGCGGATCAGGCTGTCGAAGTCGCGCTCCCACCGCGAGAGCTCGGGGAACGTCGCCCGAACGCTCAGCCGGTCCGGGTCGCCGGCGAACAGGCCGCCGAGGAGGGGGCCGGTGAGACGTTCGGCCACCTCGTCCCCCATGCGGCGGCGGACCAGCGAACCCACGGACTCGTCTTCGACCGGCGGCCTGGACCTGCGGACGAGGTCGGCCAGTGCCCGCGCGCGGCCGCCCCGGGACAGGCCCGGCCACCTCGCGAGCTCGTCGACGTCGCACGGGATGCCGAGGGCGCTCGCCGGCAGCGGGACCAGGCCGCGTTCGGTCCAGGCGTAGGCGTTCCGCGCCTGCGGTTCGGCCAGCTCGAGCCCGAGCTCGCGGCACAGGTCGACCGCCCACGGCTTGCGGGCCACGAACGCGTCCGGGCCGCTCTCGAGCTCGAGATCCCCGACCCGAGCGGTCGCCAGCTTCCCGCCGGCCGAGCCCGAGGCCTCCAGGACCGTGACGGCGAGCGACGGGTCGTCGCCGAGTAGGCGGTACGCGGTCGCCAGGCCCGAGACCCCGCCGCCCACGACCACGACCCGCGCGCCCGTCGCGCTCACGTCCCGGGGGCGGCCAGGTGCTCGCGGACCACGTCGGCGAGGACGCGGACGAACGCGGGGTCGGCGTTCGGCATCTCGGTGCGGACGAAGCGCATGCCGGCCTGCTCGGCGATCCCGCGCGCCTCGACGTCCAGGTCGTACAGGATCTCGAGGTGGTCTGACACGAAGCCGGCCGAACAGACCACGACCGCCGGGGTGCCACGCGACCCCAGGTCGGCGATCACATCCTCGATCGGCGGACCCCACCACGGGTCGTCGGTTCGGCCCGCGCTCTGCCACGCGGTCGTGTGATTCGGCAGGCCGAGTTCGGCCGCGACCAGGTCGGCGGTCTCGGCCAGGCCGTCGCGGTACCGGCACGAGTCCTCGCACGCCGTGCACCGAAGGCACCGTCGCGATCCGTCGTCGAGGGTTCGGACCGGCAGGCTGTGCGCCGAGAAGATCACCGTCGCGCCTTCGCGTTCGGCCGGCATGAGCTCGCCGAGCGCGTGGGCCACGCGCCCGGCCAGGAACGCCACGAACTCGGGATGGTCGTGGTACGAGCGCACGAACACGAACGACGGCGTGCCGTCCCCGATCTCCGCACGTACGCGCTCGACGTAGGTCTCCACGGACATACCAGACCAGTGGGGGGCCATGACGACTCCGATCGCGCGCTCGATCCCGTCGGCGCGCATGCGGTCGACCGCCTCGGCGATGAACGGCGGCGAGTGCTTCATGCCCAGATAGGAGCGGAACGCGGGGGCCTCCGAGCGGTTGAGCTCGTCTTCCAGACCTTTCGCTTGTTGCCTCGTGATCTCGAGCAGCGGGAAACGGTTGCCGATCGCCGCGTATCGGTCTAGGAGCTCCCGCAGGTGTTCGGGTGAGGGGGTGCGGCCGCCGCGGATGTCCGTGTAGTAGCGCTCGACGTCGTCCGGTCCGCTCGCGGTGCCGTAGGCCATGACCAGCACGCCGATCGGGCGCTCAGCCATCGGCCCGGGCCGTCCGCTGATGCACCAGGTCGACGAGGCGCTCCAGGTTCTCGACGGGGGTGTTCGGCAGCACGCCGTGGCCGAGGTTGAAGACGTGGCCGTCGCGCATCGCCGCGCGGTCGAGCACCCGGGTCGCGGCGCGTTCGACGGCGTCCCACGACGCGGTGCAGATCGCGGGGTCGAGGTTGCCCTGGATCGCGCGGTCGGCGCGGATCCGCTCCCATGCGCGATCGAGCGGCACGCGCCAGTCGACGCCGACCGCGTCGCCGCCGGCGTCGCGCATCAGGCCGAGGAGCTCGCCCGTGCCCACGCCGAAGTGGATCGAGGGCGCCGGCAGGTCCTCGAGCACCCGGCGCGCCCACGGCAGGACCGAGGCCTCGTAGTCGTCCGGGTCGAGGGCGCCCGCCCACGAGTCGAACAGCTGGACGACCTGCGCGCCCGCCTCGATCTGCGCGAGCAGGTGCGCGCGGGCGATCCCGGCGAGCGCGTCCATCAAGGACGCCCACGCGGCGGGCGCCTCGAGCATCATCGCCTTCGTGCGCGCGTGGTCCCTGGACGGCCCGCCCTCGACCAGGTAGCTCGCGAGCGTGAACGGACCGCCGGCGAACCCGATCAGGGGCACGCTCAGCTCCTTCCGCAGCAGCCGGATCGCCTCGAGCACGTGGGGCTCGTCGGTATCGGGCTCGAGCGGGCGCAGGCGCGCGACGCCGGCCTCGTCGCGGATCGGGTCCTCGACCACCGGTCCGATGCCAGGGTCGATGCGGACACGGACGCCGACGGCCGCGACCGGCACCATGATGTCGGCGAACACGATGGCCGCGTCCAGGGGCATGCGCCGGATCGGTTGGAGCGTGAGCTCGACCGCGACGTCGGGCTCGCGCACGGTCTCCAGGATGTCGCGGTCGCCCCGGAGCTCGCGGTACTCGGGCAGGTACCGGCCCGCCTGGCGCATGAACCACACGGGCGTGCGGTCGACGGGCTCGCGGCGCAGGGCGCGCAGGAGACGATCGTTCACGGCACGACAGGATACGGAGTGGGGCGAGGGCCTACGGTTTGTGACGGGCGACACGAACCCGGAACGACCGTTGGGCGTAGAACGTACTGACGGCGAGGGCGTGGAGGCACATGGGGAGGGCAGGAGGCCGCAACCTCGGTTCGCTGAGCGACGCCGACCCCCTGTGGTCGAAGGCGCCGTTCGTCCTGCTGCGCTACCCGGGGCTGTTCGTCTCGATCGCGGTCGGGGCCCTCCTGCTGGCGCTCGCGGCCGCGGCGTATCCCCTGTTCATCTCGGCCTCCGCCAGCGAGCTGGTGCGGGCCCGGATCCACGATCCCTCGTACACGCGGTGGGCGGTCGGGGTGATGTATCGCAACGGGGCGCTGCCGCTGGAGGGGTTCGGCCCACACGCCGACGTCCCGGGCGAGGTCGGGAAGCTGTTCGATGGGTTCGTCGCCCGCGACCCGTACCTCGGCACCACGTTCGAGTCGGCGCTCGGCAAGGTGGTCCCGGTCTCCGTCGCGGGCCGCCGCGGCGAGACGCGGGACACGCGCCTGGCGTTCGGGGAGGACGCCGCGGCGAACCTCGAGATCCTCGAGGGCACGCCCGGCGGCGGCGCGGTCGTCCCCGACCTGATCTCGGACGCGCTGGGGATCTCGCCCGGCGACGAGATCGTCGTGGGCTCGACGGACGAGGGGACCGTCAAGCTGCCGGTCGACGCGATCTACCGCTCGCTCTACAAGGGCGGAGCGTCGGGCTACTGGCGGCCCTGGAACGACGAGCTCGTCCTGTACTGCGGGAACTGCGCCCCGCCTCCCCAGGCCTTGATCGTCCCGCGGGACGTCTTCGCCGATACGGCGCCCCGCATCGGGCTCGATCACGCGAGCTACGCATGGCAGGCGCCGCTGACACGCGACCTCACGCTGCAGGAGGCCGTGGACGCGGACCGGATCGCGAAGGGGATCTCGGCCGACATCGACGACCAGAAGCTCCTGGATCGGTGCTTCATCGGTTTCTTCTGCAGCCGGAAGTCCGGCCCCGTGTGGGGCAGTGCGATCGACGACGTCGTCCGGGACGTGCACGGGCGCCTGGTCGCGATCGAGGGGCCGGCGCGGCTGCTGCGCGTCGCGGGCGTCCTGGTCGCGCTGGTCGTGGTGGCCGGCGCCGGCGCGTTCGCGATGGCCACCCGCCGGGTCGAGTCCCAGCTGCTATTCGCGCGGGGCGCCCGGCCCCGGGCGGTCGGGGGGCGGGCGGCGCTCGAGGCCGCCGTGCCGTGCGTCG
>JBKPKU010000193.1:0-4284 GCA_046731295.1 Actinomycetota bacterium | reverse complement strand
ACCAGTCCCGTGTCCGAAGTGGCAGCGGCTGCGATCTGCAGCCCTCCGCCGACCATCGTCGTTGCGACAAGCACAACGAGAAGACGTTTGCTCATGCGCACCCAGCCCCCTCCCTTTCTGGCCTGCTCACAAAGCGTCCGTCCGTGCGCCGTCGTTCATCGGGCTGCAGGCCGAAGAGGCCCAATGAAAAAGGCGGAGAAGACGTTGTATCGACCGAGTTCGAGACGCGAGCCGCTCGGGCTCAGGACGGGCATGACCACGAGCCTAAGAATCCCCTCTCTCTTCGCGTTATACGGGGTCGGAGGCCTCTCCAACACCCACTCTCGCGAAGGTAGCACCGTGGGATGCAGCCGCGCGAGGGCGGACTCTTCGGTTCCCCGATATTCCCCGCGGGGTCCAGGGCGCATCAGTTATCCGCGACGCGGCACATCCAACAGCCGCGAGGGGCCACCACCTGCCGTGCCTGCCGACTGCCCTATCTTGAGCGCGCGGCCCTACCCCGCTACCGCCAGGGCTTCTCGCGCCGTCACCTTCGCGAGGCGCGCCTTGTGTCAGAGGCGGTGCGCCACTGACGATCCCCGAGTTCCTGGAGACATTGTGCAGCTTCCGAAGGACGTCGTCGCCGCGCAGTGACCGCCTAGGCGAACCGCTTGACGAAGTCGAGCGCCGTCTGGGCGACCTCGCGCCAGCCGTGGTCGATCGTGAGGGAGTGGCCCCGGTTCGGCATCTTCACGATCTCCGTCACGTTCGGGTTGGGCCTCTGCCGCTTGTAGGCGGCGTTCGCGATCGCCCAGGGCACCGTGTGGTCCTTCTCGCCGTCGATGATCAGGAGGGGACCGCGGTCGGGGTTCATCGTGTTCACCTTCGACTCGGTCCACGGGTTGAGGTTCGCGTTGCCCATCTGTGCGAGGGAGATCCCGGACCCAGCGACGTGGTACGTGTCGTAGAGCTCCTTGGCCTCCTTCTCGTCCAGCGCGTTCGCCCAGCCGTACTTGAACTGGTCGAACGTGAGCGTTATCGCGCGGCCGCGCGTACGCGGGTTGATCAGGAACGGGCCCACCCCTTTGAGCACGGAGCCTGGTAGCGGCAGGACGCCCCGGAAGACCCCGGGGTCGATCGCCACTGTGACCGCCGAGAGGCCCTGGCCGGCGAGTATCTGCGCTAGCAGGCCCCCGGTCGAGTGCCCGATGAGCGCCGGCTTCTTGTCCAAGGCGCGGATGACCTCGGTGGTGTGATCGGCGACCTGCTTCAGGGTCTTCTTGGCGAGGACCTCCGGTTCCGCCCGGGCCCCTTCCACGGTTGCCGGATCGTCCGGCCAGTCCGGCTTCAGCGGCGCGTAGCCGGCCTCCTTGAAGACGTCCGCCCAGTTGTCCCAGCTGCTCGGCAGCAGCCAGAGACCGTGGATGAAGACGACCGGAGTGTTGCCTGAGGCGTTGGCCGCCTCGATCTCCCGCTTCTCCCGCTCGGAAATTGACGCCATGACGAACCCCCCTCCGGTCGGGTGCGAACGGGATGTTTGCCAAGCCGGAGGATATCCCCTTCGCTCGACAACTAGCCGGCACGTTTCGCGAAGACCGAGATGCACCATCCGCTTGAGTCGAAGGGTTCGCGATTCCATCCGCTCCAGCGTTCGCGTAGTCGAAGGCCGGCGAGCTCGGCCATGAGGTCGAGCTCGGACGGCCAGATGTATCGGATCTCCAGCGGGAGCATCGAGACCCCGCCACCATCCTCGAGCACCACCAGCTGGTTGCTGACCCGCTGGTTCTTCGGATCGTGCTGGGACACCTCCAGGACGACGCGACGGGATTCGATGGTTCTCACGTGGACCCGCTGGCCGCGATCGAACCGAGCCAGGTCGGGCACGTACATCTCGGTGACGAACGTGCCGTCCTCGGTCAGGTGGTCCGCGACGTTGCGCACGCATCGCGCCTGTTCCTCCTGCGTGAGCAGCGCCCACAGCGTGTTGAAGACGATGGCGATCACTCGGTAGCGACCGTCCACCCCCACGTCGGCGAAGTCGCCGATCGTGACCGGGATGTCCTGACCGCCCGGCTTCGCGCGGAGCTTGGCCACCATCGCCTCGGACGCGTCGATCCCGTGCACCTCGATCCCCCTGGCCGCCAGCGGGAGCGCGATCCGCCCCGTGCCGATGGCGAGCTCGAGCGCCCGACCGTCTCCGGCGAGCCCGGCCAGGAACTCAACCGTGTCCGCGGCGCTTGTCGGCGGGTGAAACATCTCGTCGTAGACCTCGGCGATCCGCTCGCCGTATGTCTCCGGCCCGTACCCGTCCATGCCTCAGGTCGCCTCCCGCTCCCGATGGTCGGGGTCCAGGATGGTCCACTCTCCGAAATCGCGATAGTCGAGCAGGGGCGGCCTAGATCGCGACCGACCGACGCGGGAAACCCCAGGCTGGCGGACGATCACCAACCAACGCGATGCCCAGACACTCGGTGGGAGCTATTCGCCCTCGGCCTCGTAGAAGCGCCGCACATACTCCAGCCAGACCGAACGCGGCCACGAGCCCAGGAGCAGCGGGGGATCGGCACCGGCACTCTCGGCCGTCACGACGATCTCGGTCTCCGTCTCCCTGTAGGTCGCCCAGCCGAGGAACCGGAGCCGCTCCGGGAGTTCGTCGAGCTTGAAGTCGGCGAAGATGCCGACCGGGTGCTGCTGGATCTCGTCCGGCGGCATGCTCTCGGCGCCCGTATCGCCCTCGGGCCAGCGAGCTGCCCTTGCGCTGAAACGGAGCGCCTCGTCGAGTGCTCGAAGGTCACTGTCCTGGATGTGGCGTTCCTTCCGCACCACCGCACCGGATGCTGGTCCGCGAGCTGTCGCCTTGGAAGGAGCCCCGTACCGGCGGTCCGCCACGGGGCTCCTAGGGACCCGATCTTTCAGGGAAGGGGTCCAGGCCGCGATTCTAGAGAGGTCGGACAACCGCGGAAATCGGCGGACTGACCGACCCCAGTTTGGTCTAGTCCACCACCCTAGCTTCGCGTCCCAGCAGGTTTCTTCGACCTGCGCCTCGTCGTTCTCCGACGTATCCTTTGGCGGTCGCACTCTTGAATCGCACCTCAACCCAGTTGGAGAGGAGTGGAGGTCGCTTGGAGCCCACCACGGACTTCTGGCTCCAACCCGCAGAGCACGACTGGCGTCCCCGCCCGACGCTGTCCGGGCGCGACCACACCAGCTTCGAGGTCTGGGACGAAGAGCGTGAGCGGATCTGGTGGGGAGACTGGGTGGCGTTCGGCCGATCCGAGGAGGTCGCCGATCCGGGCGAGTACGTTGTGCGCGACCTGGCGGGGGAGTCGATCTTCGTCGTTCGCAGCGCCGGCGGTCGCCTGAACGGCTTCTACAACGTGTGCTCCCACCGGGGGACGAAATTCCTCGACGACGACGATCGCGGGAGCCGCCGCAAGGCCTTCACGTGCCCCTACCACGCGTGGACCTACGACCTGGACGGGCGCCTCATCGGCACGCCGAACGTGCGGGAGGATGAGTGGTTCGACCGGTCGTCGTACCCGCTGCATCCGATCGAGGTGGACGAGTACGCGGGCTTCGTGTTCGTGAGCCTTGCCGACCGGCCGCGTCCGCTGATGGACGCGCTGACACAAGGGACGGAGTCGATCACCGCGTTCGAGCGGTTCGCGATGCAGGACCTGCGGATCGGCGTGCGGATCGTCTACGAGGTCGAGGCGAACTGGAAGATCATCGTCGAGAACTACAACGAGTGCCTGCACTGCCCATCGGTGCATCCAGAGCTCGTCAAGATCGTCCCGTTATTCCGGTTCGGCGAGGTGTGGGACGACGAGACACGGGACGGGGGCAACGCCATGGCCGAGGGCGCGACCTCCTTCGCGATGGCAGGCCGGTCCGAGCTGCCGACGCTCCCCGGCCTGCTGCCCGAGGACCTCGGCCGGTACTACGGCTCCTACCAGTTCCCGAACCTCATGTTGAACCTGCACCCAGACTGCGTCATGTACTACCTGGGCTATCCGAAAGGTCCCTCACACACCACGGTCGTCTCCGAGTATCTGTTCCCGTCCGAGGTGCTCGCCGACCCGGAGCGCTTCAAGCCCGAGCCGGTCGTCGAGTTGTGGGATCTCATCTCGAAGCAGGACTGGGAGGTGTGCGAGCGGGCCCAGACCGGCGTGGGCTCGCGCGCCTTCACGACGGGTGTGTACCCGCGCCAGGACCGGTTCCTGTTCTCGTTCAACGAGGACTACCGGGTCCGGATGGGTCGTGAGCCGCTCGGCTAGCGCGTTCGAGAAGGTCCACAGGAGATCC
>JBKPKU010000192.1:0-9459 GCA_046731295.1 Actinomycetota bacterium | reverse complement strand
CTCCTGCACCGCGGGCAGGATCGTCGCCACGACCATGATCTCGATCGCGACGAGCGCCTCCAGGATCAGCAGGCCGGCCGTCAGGCGGCCGCGGGCGCCGGCGAACACCGCGCGCCAGGGAGGGGGCTGGGCGGTCGCCATGGCCTCGGTGGTCACCCTCTAGAGGTACCAGAGGTCGGCCCTCCGAATCGAACCCGTCTGTTGGGCGGGGCCTCGGCCAGACGGTTGGCGGAGCGTCACACTGGAAAGAGAGGGCCACCACTCATGCATGCCGTCCAGATCTCCCCGTGACCGCCGACCGCTTCGAGCCCTCGTGCCTGCTCGGTCCATGCCCGCTTCAACGCGGTGCTCGATACGGGGATGAGCGGACTGCTGTCTATTGCCCCCGTCCTGAGCTCCGATTGCCCGACCCAGCCGCGCTTCGGCCGCCGCTCCGCTCGTTGGCGATGTCCGTGCCATCGCTACTGCGGCCGCCACTCGCGGTATCAGCCGTTTTCGTCCCTCCCGCGTTCGGCGTAGGCACTGGCGCTGCATCGGTCGCGGTTCCCTCGGAACCGTGCTCGCCAGCCTGGCTCTTTCCGTCGCTAGCGGCGGAAGAGATCTCTGCGCCCTTGTCGACGCCGTTGGAGTCGGTCGTGGTCGCGATCCGGGAGATCTCGGCCCCCTTGCCCACTCCGGTTGCATTCGACGTTGTCGGGACTTCGGAGGTCTGGTCGTCGGAACCGGTGGGATGCTCGCTAGGAGGAACGGAGATCCCAACGTGACTCAGAACGTTCGACAACACGTCCTGCGCGGTGTCGGGAAGCACTCCGGCTGCAGCGAGCCCGGACGTTCCCACGAGCGTGCCGAGCACCACGAGGCCCACGACCTTTAAGCGGGGGTGGCCGTTGGAACGCATCCTTTTCGGCTCCCCGTCGGCACGAACCGATGCCGGGAGCTCCCGAGTAACCAACATCCGCGCCGCCGCGATGTCCTCGGCCTCACGGCTCAGATCGGCGGTATCAGGCAGCTGAGCTGCCTCCCGGAGGACTCGCACCACCTCCGCGTATCCGGGCGGCGCATCGTCGGGCTCGACTCGGCCTGCGAGCAGCCGCTCGAGGGTGTCGCCGTCGAGCAACAGATTCCGCATCTCGGTGTGGATATCGTTCTGCGGATTCATCGCGTTACACCTTGTGTCTCGAGGGCGCGAGCCAGCCGGCGCAGGGCTCGATGCTGCATCACTCGGACCGTCCCCGGCCGCTTCCCCACGATCCGTGCTACCTCGTTCATGCCGAGATCGCCCAGCACGCTGAGCAGCACCACTTCCGCTAGGTTCCGCGGCAGCGACGACGTGATGAGATCGAAGGCCCAATCCGTCCCCAGCGACGCGAACGCTTCTTCTTCGGCGTCACCGACACGTCCGGCGTTCATGAGAAGGTGTGGCGCGGTCGACACGGTGCGCTTGCGAGCGCGTTGGCGTCGAAGGTCCGAAACTCGTCGCCGAGCGATCGTGAACGCCCATGCGCGGAACGCGCGCTCGTCGCCCCGGAACCGCACGAGACCCCGGGCGACGTCGAGCCACGTTTCGGACGCCAGGTCGTCCGCATCGGCGGGCTCGAGACCTCGCAGGTACGCCACGATGCGTGGATAGACCGAGCGATAGAGCCCGGTGAGCGCCCATTCCGCGCCTTCGCGCGCTGCGGCGACTCGCGACTCGAACTCGTCTTCGTATGGCATGTGTCTTCGAGGCTAAGACCTCGACAATCGACTGAGCAAGGCATGGGACCCTCTGAGTTCAGAGTCTTGTCTACCGCTTGGTAGATGCGGCATAATCTGCCGCGTGGTAGAGAATTCCGGCGTAGCCTCGCGGCGCCCGGGCTCGATCGTTCGTGCCCTCTCGGGCAAGAAGGTGCTGGTCACGGGCGTGACCGGCTTCCTCGGACAGGCCGTGTTCGAGCGCCTCCTGCTCGACTTCCCCAAGACGCGGGTCACGCTGCTCGTGCGGCCGCAGCTCGGCTCGAGCGGCCGCCAGCGGGTCGAGTCCCTGATGGGAAGGCCGACCTTCAACGCGTTGCGGGACAGGGCCGGGAACGAGGGGATCTCGGCGATGCTGACCGAGCGCGTCGACGTGGTCGAGGGCGACTTCTCGGCCGAGGAACTCGAGATCCCGGGCGGGATCGACGTCGTGATCCACTGCGCGGCCACGGTGTCGTTCGACCCGCCGATCGACGAGGGGTTTCAGACCAACCTGATCGGCGCGGTCCGCTTCTACGAGTCGGCGCTCGCGAGCAACGCCGCGCCGCACCTGGTCCACGTCTCGACGGCGTACGTGGCCGGCGTTCGCAAGGGCGTGATCCCCGAAACCACGCTCGATCACCGCGTGAACTGGCAGTCCGAGGCCGAGTTGGCTCTACGCGCCCGAGACGACGTCGAGGCGGCCAGCCGCAAGCCCGAGCTGCTCGATTCCTTCCTTCGGAAGGCGCGGGCCGAGCACGGACGCGCCGGCCCCCAGTCGGTCGCCGACGACGCCGAGGAGCGCCGAAAGGCCTGGGTCACCAGGCGCCTGGTGCAGTACGGGCGGGCTCGGGCGCAGACGCTCGGCTGGCCCGACAACTACACGTTCACCAAGGCGATGGGCGAGCGTGCGGTCGAGGAGCTCGCCGCCGAGCACGGCGCGCCGCTGTCGATCGTGCGGCCCTCGATCATCGAGTCGTCGTACTACCACCCGTTCCCGGGCTGGATCGAGGGGTTCAAGATGGCCGAGCCGATCATCCTGGCCTACGGCCGCGGCAACATCCCCGAGTTCCCCGGCATCCCAGAGGGCATCGTGGACATCATCCCGGCCGACTTCGTGGTGAACGCGATGCTGGCAGCCGCGGCGCGGCCGCCCTCGCCGCACAAGCCCGCCTACTACCACGTGTCGTCGGGATCTCGGAACCCGTTGCAGTACAAGGGTCTGTACGAGTGGGTCAAGGAGTACTTCGAGCGCGACCCGCTGCCGTTGCAGGGCCGCGGCGCCGTCCGGGTGCCCGAGTGGACGTTCCCGGGCCATCTCCGAGTGGAACGCCTGTTGAGGACGGCCGAGCGCGCGGTCGACGTCGCCGACAAGGTGGTCACCCACCTGCCGAAGTCGAAATGGATGCGCGACCTGGTGGTGCGCGTGGACCGCGACAAGGGGCGGGTGGACTTCATCCGCCGGTACTCGGACCTGTACGGCGCGTACACCGAGGCCGAGGTCATCTACACCGACGACCGGACGGTGGAGCTGTTCGGCTCGTTGAGCGCGGCCCAGCGCAAGAGGTTCCAGTTCGACTCGGCGGTGATCGACTGGCGCTACTACTTGCAGGACGTGCACTGCCCCGCGGTGACGGCGGGGCTCCGGGCGCTCTCGGGCGCGCGCGTGAAACCGCAGGTCCGGATCCGCGAGCGCGAGCAGCTGGTCCTGGCGCTGTTCGACATGGAGGGCACGATCCTGCCCTCGAACGTGGTCGAGTCCTACGTCTGGTCCCGGATGGCGGACCTGCCGTGGGACCGGTGGCCGGACGAGCTCGCGAGCGTGTTCTCGCGCGTGCCCTCGTACCTGTTGGCCGACCGGCGCGACCGCGGAGAGTTCCTGCGGACGTTCTTCCGGAGGTACGAGGGCGCGTCGGTCGAGGGGATCGACCGGCTGATCGAGGAGGTCGTGTCCGACTTCATGCTGCAGAAGGTCTCGGCGGCGGCGATCCGGCGGATCCGCGATCACCGGGCGGCGGGCCACCGCACGATGATGATCACGGCGGCCGCGGAGCCGTTCGTGCGGCCGCTCGCGCCGCTGTTCGACGAGGTGATCGCGGCGCAGCTCGAGGTTCGCAACGGTGCGTACACGGGCTACCTGGCCGAGCCGCCGCTGGTGGGGGAGGCCCGGGGGGCGTGGGTGCGCCGGTACGCCGAGCTCGAGGGGGCCGACCTTCGATCGTCGTATGCGTACGCCGACTCGCACTCGGACCTTGCGCTGCTGCGGGCGGTGGGGAATCCGGTCGTGGTCTCGCCCGACGCGGCGCTGCTGCGTGTGGCCAGACGGCGGCGCTGGCCGATCGAGGACTGGCGGATGGCGGGTGGGATGCCCCGCGTGCGCTTCCCGAAACCGGCGGTGCGCTGATGAGGACGGGCCCCCTTTCTTCCGGCGGCGCCCGTTATCGAAATCGACATCGCCCCTCCTGGAGAAACAACCCATGACCACCCAGGCCCTCGAGCTCTTCCGCTCGGCCCCGCGCTACCTGACCGCGCGCGCAGTCGGCCACAAGGTCCCAGGCCTGCTCTCCGGGCCGCTCGCCCCGTTGCGCTTCGTGAACCGCAAGGACGTCGAGCCGCTCGGCCCCGGCTGGGGGCGCGTCAGACCCCTCCTCTCGGGTATCTGCGGCTCCGACCTGGCCACGATCGGCGGCAAGTCGTCCTTCTACTTCTCGCCGCTGGTCTCCCTGCCGTTCGTCCCCGGCCACGAGGTCGTGGGCGAGCTCCTCGACGACGTCGACGACCTGCCGCACGGCACCCGCATCGCGCTCCAACCCTCCCTGTCCTGCCTCGCCCGCGGGCTCGACCCGTGCCCGAACTGCGCCGAAGGCCTCACCGGCCGCTGCGACCGCGTCACCACCGGACACGTGAGCGCCGGCCTGCAGACCGGTTACTGCGCCGACACCGGCGGCGGCTGGAGCAAGATGTTCGTCGCGCACCGCTCGCAGCTCCATCCCGTCCCCGACGACCTGTCCGACAACAAGGCCGTCCTGATCGAGCCGCTCTCCTGCGCGGTCCACACCGCCCTCCGCGCGGCCGTGGAACCGAACGCCACGGTCGTGATCATCGGCGCGGGGACGGTCGGCATCCTGACGCTGCTCGCGCTCAAGGAGCTCACGAAGGCCGGTACGATCGCCGTCGTCGCCAAGCACGCGCGGCAGCGGGAGTGGGCGGGCGCGTTCGGCGCGACCGAGATCGTCGGGCCGAAGGAGGCCACCAACGCCGTCCGCCGCGAGACCCGGGCCATGAAGCTCAAGCCCGAGCGCGGCGCGCCGTTCCTGCTCGGCGGGGCCGACGTCGCGATCGACTGCGTCGGCAGCCGCAGCTCCCTGAACCTCGCCCTGCGCATCACGCGCGCCGGCGGCCGCGTCGTGGTCTCCGGCATCCCGACCGAGGGCGCCGACCTCACCCCGCTCTGGTTCCGCGAGCTCGAGCTCGTGGGTGCCTACACCGGCGGGTACGAGACGCTCAAGCAGGGCCGAACCACCGAGAAGCGCCACAGCTTCGACCTGGCCACCCAGATCGCCCAGGAGAACCCAATCGAGGGGGTCGTCGGCGCCACCTATCCGCTCCGACGCTGGCGCGAGGCGCTCGACCACGCGCTAGGGGCCGGCAAGCTCGGGACGCTGAAGGTGGCGTTCGACCCCCGACTCGACTAGACGACAAGGAGACAGACACACCATGGCCCGACCCGGTTTCGTCCTCGAGGTCGACGAACGGACACCCCCGCTCCTGGTCCACGAGGGCGAGGGCTTCCGGCTGCAGAAGTTCCCACTAGGCGCGCGGGTGATCTACCCGCCGGACTCGCTGCCGAAGCTGAAGGGCCTGCGCAACCACATCCGGCACGCGCTCGAGCACCCCCACGACTCCGAACCGCTCAGAGAGCTGCTCAAGCACGGTATGAGGCTCACGATCGCGATCGACGACATCTCGATCCCGCTGCCGCCGATGCGGAGCCCCGACATCCGCCAGCTCGTGCTCGAGGAGGTGATCGAGCTGGCCGCAAGACGCGGCGTCGAGGACGTCAAGCTGTACATGGCGAACTCGCTCCACCGCCGCATGACCGCCGACGAGATCAAGCACGCGGTCGGCGAGCGCGTGTTCCGCTCCTTCTACCCGAAGGACCTGAAGAACCATGACGCCGAAGACCAGGGCAACCTCGCCTACGTCGGCAAGACCGACAAGGGAGAGGAGGTCGAGATCAACAAGCGGGCGATGGAGTCCGACCTCTTGATCTACGTGAACATCAACCTGGTCGCGATGGACGGCGGTCACAAATCGGTGCCGGTGGGCCTCGCGAGCTACCGCAGCGTCAAGCACCACCACAACGTCCACACGATGCTGCACTCGAAGTCGTACATGGACCCGCGACCGGGCCACAGCGCGATCCACGACTCGTGCAAGCGGATGGGCGACCTGCTCACGGCCCACGGCCTGAAGGTGTTCACGATCGAGACCACGCTCAACAACGACACGTTCCCCGACCCGTTCGGCTTCATGAACAAGCGGGAGTGGGAGTGGTCGATGCTCGAGCAGGGGACCTACCTGGCGGCCAAGAAGGCGAACGACCTGGGGCCGAGCAGCGTCAGGCACCAGGTGTGGACGCGGATCCAGTCGCCCTACGGCGTGACCGGCATCAACGCCGGCGAGACCGAGGCCGTGCACGAGCAGACGCTCGGAAGGCTCCACGAGCAGCAGCTGGTCGAGGTCAACGGGCAGTCCGACGTCATGGTTGTGGGGATCCCGTACCTGACCCCGTACAACGTGAACTCGATCCTGAACCCGATCCTGGTGCACTGCATGGGCCTCGGCTACCTGTTCAACATGTACCGGAACAAGCCGGTGGTTCGGCCCGGCGGCGCCATGATCATGTTCCATCCCGTGCCGAACGAGTTCCACCAGGTCCACCACCCGAGCTACGTGGACTTCTTCGAGGAGATCCTGGCCGAGACCACCGACCCGAGCACGATCGAGTCGAAGTACGAGGAGCGTTACGCTACCGACCCCTGGTACGTCCACCTGTACCGCAAGAGCCACGCGTACCACGGCGTGCATCCCTTCTACATGTGGTATTGGGGGGCGCACGGGCTGGACTACCTCGGTGACGTGATCGTCGTAGGCGGCGACCCCAAGACGTGCGAGCGCCTGGGGTACCGATCGGCGTCGAGCTTCCGGGACGCGCTCGAGATGGCCGGCGAGACCGTCGGGCGGTCGCCTTCGATCAGCTACCTGCACGTGCCCCCGCTCGCGATCGCGGACGTGAGGTAGCCGAGATGCCCAAGGGGTCGAAGTTCACCAGTGAGATCCGGGACGTCGCCAGGGGATGGCGCTGGGGCCGCCGAACGATGACGCCACGCTCGGCGCTCGAGTCCACGCCGCCGCCCAAGATCTGGAGCTACCCGACGGACTGGGCCCGGACGCCCGCCGGCCGTCTGGCCCGCGACGTGATCCTGGAGGCGGCGCTCAAGCCGATCATCTGGAACGAGACCACGCCGGAGGTGTTCGGGATCGACAACCTCGAGGGCGTGAAGGGCCCGGTGATGTTCGTCTCGAACCACTCGAGTCACCTGGACGCCTCGATCATCCTGACGACGCTGCCGCACTGGTGGCGCGAGAAGACCGCGACGGCGGCGGCCAAGGACTACTTCTTCGACGTGTGGTGGCGCTCGGCGTTCACGGCGCTCGTGTACGCGGGGTTTCCGGTGGAGCGCGGCGCGGGGGAGAAGGCGACGCACAAGGCCAAGGAGCTGATCGGCGACGGCTGGAACATCATCGTGTTCCCCGAGGGCACGCGCTCGACCGACGGGTGGCTGCAGCGGTTCCGCCACGGGACCTCGCGGCTGGCGCTCGACATGAAGATGCCGGTAGTGCCGATCGCGATCGTCGGCGCGTACGCGGCCATGCCGAAGGGCCGCTCGTGGCCGAGGAGGGGACGTCCGCCGATCCGGGTTCGGTACGGGCGGGCGATCTACCCGCGGGAGGGGGAGACCCACCAGCAGCTGTCGCTGCGGATGCAGCAGGGCGTGGCAGAGCTGTTCGACGAGGACCGCACGTCGTGGTGGGAGGCCACGCGCCGGGCCGCGAAGGACGAGACGCCGAGCCTGGCCGGCCCCGTCGGCCCCGGCTGGCTCCGGACCTGGGAGGGCTCCCGCCCGATTCGCCGCAGCGGCAAGCGGCCGACCTGGCGATGACCGGCGGGTCGAAGGAAGAGGTTCGGGTCGGAGATGGGATCGGGAACGGAACGTCATGGGCTCGACCGCATCACGTCTCGGCTCGGTGAACCGAACATCGTCGACAAGCTGGCTACGGGCCTGACCACCTCTGACCTCTCGACCCTGATGCTGTCCGTGGCAGAACGACGCGCCGCTCGGGTCGAGCCCGCGGACGTACTCCGTCGCTATCGATCGGACCGGTTCTCGCGTCCCGGCTCGGTGCCTTTCGCGCAGCTTCGGGAGGTCGAGGATCTCTTCATAGGGGCGGTCCCTGAAGGATGGGAGTGGGTCGTTGCCTCACCGCTCGTCCCGTTCGGGACACACGCGGTCCTGGGCGACATCAGCCAGGACTGGGTCGTGACCGCGACCCGACCGAACGAAGTGGCCGCCGACCCGACGGTCACCCTCGCGCTGGAAGCCGCCGTCGCCCGCAGAGACAGCTCGACCCGCCGAGTCGCGGAGCCACGGCGGCTGGCCACGGTGCAGCGGATCATTCGAGCCCAGCTCTACGCGTCGCCCAGAGCGTTTGCCCACTTCTCGATCTTCGCTCTGGCAACGGCGGGACGAGGCCAGCCCGATGAACGGTTCGAACACGAGGCGCTTGCGGAGCACCTGGCGATCTACGTTGCCGCGCTGTCGCGCGTCTCCGAAGCGGTCGAGCTCGTGCTCTCCACCGGCGACGACCAGTCGGGCCGCAAGCTCATCGAGACCGTTCGGGATCGGTGGCAGGCGGATCCGAAGGTCGGTGTGAGCGAGGATCCAGGAAGGCTTCCTGGGCAGCGGTACTACCGGAAGGCGTGCTTCAAGGTCCACGCGACGATGGGCGGGGAGAGGATCGAGATCGCCGATGGTGGCTTCACCGACTGGATGAGTCGCCTGTTGGACGATCGGCGCGAGCGGCTCCTCATCTCAGGTGCCGGCCTGGATCGTCCCGCGCTCGCCCTGGAGACGACGGGATGACCAGGACGGGCGGCGAGGTCCGCCGGCACGCGCTGATCGAGGAGGCGATCCGCGCGTTCGGCCGCGACGGCTATTCCAGCGCGAGCCTGGACCAGATCGCGACCGCAGTCGGGATCCGCAAGCAGACGCTCCTGTACTACTTCCCGACCAAGGATGCCCTGCTCGAGGCGTGCCTGCAGGCCGCCGGCCAGCGCGTGGCCGAGGAGATCGCCCAGGCCCTGGGGGGCAAGCGAACGTACTGGGACCGCGCCGAGGCCGTGATCCATGCGGTGTTCGGGCTTGCCGAGGAGTGGCCCGAGTTCCCGATGTTCGTCCGTGAGGCTGGGAGGCTCGGCGCCGACGGGATCGAGCGCTTCACCGTGGAGTTCGAGCCCCTGAGGCAGGGCGCGATCGATTACCTCCAGGCAGGGATGGACGCCGGCGAGGTGCGAAAGCAGGACCCTGCGCTGCTGCTGTTCATGCTGTATACGGCGGTGATCGGGTCACTGACCGAGGCGAGCGTGCTCCGAGCCGTGGTCGGTGAGGACAAGGGTCGCCA
>JBKPKU010000191.1:0-14135 GCA_046731295.1 Actinomycetota bacterium | reverse complement strand
TCACCGCCCTCCCGAAGCGGCATCCGGTCGGCAGCTGAGACGACGACGAGCACGCGCGCCGTTTTCGACATTCGAGATGACCTCCTCGTGCTTGTTCGGCTCTCCGCCGTGTGGAACCCGATCCCGCTGCCGGTGACCACCGCGGTCCTCCCGGCCTGGTCGGGGGCGTCGGCGGCCGTCCATCTCTTCCTCTCCATGACCACACCTCCTGTCGTGGCACTCGGTGTCAGCTGCGGCCAGAATATCGAGGCTGACACTAAGTGTCAAACCCGTCTCAGAGTGGTATGGTCCCGGGCCATGAAGGTCGATCCCGTTCCCGTCCGTGAGCGCACCCGCCGCGCCGTGCGCGCCGAGCTGGCCATGCTCGCGCAGGACCTGTTCGCCGCGAGGGGGTACGGCGAGACCACGGTCGACGACATCGCCGCCGCCGCCGGCATGTCCCGGCGCACGGTCTTCCGCTACTTCGCCTCGAAAGAGGATCTCGTGCTCGGCAAGTACGAGCTCCTCGGCGAGGGGCTCGTCCGGGCGCTTTCAGCTCGCCCACCTGACGAACCGATCTGGGTGTCTCTTCGGCGGGCCTTCGACGTCGTGGTCGAGTACTTCGACGACGACGCGCACGCGACGCGGACCGTGGCGATGGAGAGGATCGTCCAGGCCGATCCCGCGCTTACCGCCGGTCAGCTACAGAGGGTGTCCCAGACGCAGGATCAGCTCGTCGGCATCGTCCGCGAACGTATCGGATCGGAGGACACCGACGACCCACGGGCGCCAGCGATCGTCGGCGCGGCGCTGTCCTGCTTGATCGCGGCGAAGACGACGTGGATCGTCTCGAACCAGGCACGACCGTTCGGCGACCTGCTCAACGAAGCCATGGGAGCCATCAAGCCGACATCGCGGGTCAGGGTTGGTGCCGTTCCCGAACGACGACGACCCCGTTCCTGAGGACGCGCGGCGTGCCGACCGGACCGCCGAGAGAAGCTGATCCCGGCAGTGCGGGGAGGAGATGAGGAGAGATCGGGGAGCCGGGATCCGACTCCACGATTTCTCCCCGTGCCCCCGGCAGGAATCGAACCTGCGACTCGCGGTTTAGGAAACCGCTGCTCTATCCACTGAGCTACGAGGGCTGAGGGCAATCTAGCAGCGGAAACGTCCCCGGCGCGAGGACTGAGGAGTTCCGCTGCCGCCAAGTTGCCGCCAATCACTCTCCGAACACCGCTTCGAGGGCGTCCGCCGCCATCTGGACATGGCCGGCATCACGTGCGAGCACGTGTCCGGCGTGATCGAGCATCGATGTGTGGCCGAGCGCTCGACCTCCGGGTGCACGCAGGCCTCGAGCAACCTCGGTGCGTACGCGTGCCGCAGATCGTGGAACCGCACGTCGCCCAGACCGACGCTGTCGACCGCTTTTGAGAATCGGTGAGAGATCGAGCCGGGCATCGACGGCAGGCGTGCTTGAACATCTCCGAGCCGACGCGGTAGACCTGTATTCGCATTGGACCGAGGACGTCACCTTGTCGAACGTGCGCTGGACGTCACCCGCCTTCCGGAGCGGGCGCGCATCGCGCCCGATGCCCGCCAGTACGTTCCGCAGCTGCTTGCTCTGGAACGGACCGCGACAGCCAGTCTCAAGGAGAGCTGGAGGGGGCGGGCGCCCAACCAACCTGTCGTCAGCGTGCCATCTTCCTGGCGGCCTCAACGAACGCGTTTGTGTACCCGAAGGAGAAGACCTGAACCTCTGACTCTGTCGGAGCCCGGTTCTCTGCCTCATGCAGCGTGGCGACGAACCGAGGGATGCCCTCTTCCTTCAGGCTCAGGGTTGCGAGATCGCCCAACTCATCAGGCTTATCTCTGACGGCCTGGAAAGCGGCGGCGTACCTCTCTGCCTTCGGTCCTGAGAGGTGCAGGCTCAGAACTGCTGATGCCGTCAGCTGACCGGCGTTCCAGGCCTTCGGGTTCTTCGCCATCGCTTTCCGGTTGTGCTTTGCCGAGTGTCGTGCCGCCTTCACGACCTTGAGCAGACCCATGTTTATCCTCCCGCCATCCGAGCCTCGTCGTTTGCCTCGCTCACCTGAGCCCCGAACCGCTCCCGGAGGTCGTCCGGAATGCCTTCTCTGTATCGGCAGACGCCGGGTCGGCCCGTAGGGCCATAACCGCCCCATCGTCCGCCGTCGGCTAGCGTCTGACCTGCGGTTCCGTGTACCGTCCCGCTCCGTGGCCCGTCGATCTCCCGCCGCCTCCCGCGACAGGATCAACGAGCTCGCCCGCCCCCTTGGCCTCGTCCTTGAGGACGCCCTCTCCGGCGCCGAGGTCGAGATCGAGGAGCGCCTCCGCGACCTCGGGGACGTCGGGTAGGGGACCGCGGACGTCCAAGTCTGCACCGAGGTCGATCGCGCGGTCGCCAACTGTGCCGCTTCATGCCACAGGGCACGTCCGCAACCACCCGCGCTGGGACCCCCAACAGGGACCTCGAGCAGCTGTCGGCCGGGCCGATATGCCTCGGCACGAGGATCCGGTGCGTGAACACCGGTGGGGCACGCCGGTGGAAAGCGAGATGGAGGTCGTGGAGTTCGATCCGGAACGCGCCTTCGCCGTCCCGATCCGCGACGCGAATATGCAGGCCCAGGGCGGACCCCGTTCGAGGCAGAGGGGACCGGCCCGAACCCTCGTCGCGGTCACGACTGGGGTCGAGGGGATGGACAACCGGAGAAGCTCGAGTTCCTCACCCGCAGATGCATCGGAGCGTCGACAACGTGAAGCGCCTGATCGAGACCGAGATCGCGTGAGGGTGAGGTGTAGCCGCAGACTCGAACGGCGCAGATCCTTCGTCGCCCGCGCCGAGGAGCGGGCGAAGAAAGGATGGGCGAGGCGTCGGCCGTGCCTGCGGCCAGTCGTGCCGCTGCGGTGTTGCTCTGGAGATCGTTGCGGCGGGATGGGACTTCCAGCGCCGTGTGGCTACGTGGACCGGCAAACGCCCGGGAGCCCTGCTCGAGTTTGCTTTGCTCGCTCTCGAGGCCGCGTTCTGGTACGGCTTCGCTCTGCCAATCCCACCATTGCTCGCCGTCGCTCGGCTGGTTCTCACCACCGTGGCCTGGCCGGGTCTTGAGTAGGCGACCTCGAAGGGAAGATCGACCAAAGCCATCGCCCCGCTGTGTGTGGTCCTGGAAGCGGGCGCGGCCGGCGCTCGAGGAAGCGTCCGGCGAGATCGACAATGGCTGTCTGCGGCTCGACCGCGAGGAATGGTCAGAGCCGTCGAGAAGCGGCGCGTTGCCGAACGCCGCGGGCGACGTGCCCGGTCCCGAGGCCGGACGAGAGCCGAACGCAGGTCCTACGTCGGATCTGCTCCGGTCCAGCCAAAGATATCGGTGTTGCCGAAGGTGGCCGGGCATTCCTGCTGGATCGCGGGTCGCCCTGTCGGGAACGTGGAGGGGTCAGCCTGCATCTCGGCGCGCCAGGATTGGACCGCGCCGCAGACAGCGCCATCGCGCACATCGTTCCAGACCGCGACCGCGTAGGCATTCGTCGCCGACGCGTAGACGTAGTCGCCCAGGAACTCCATCACGATGTTGTTCTGGGCGGAGGTACGCGGATCGCCGACGGCTCCTCGATGCAACTGCGTCCAAGCACCGGGGATGCCATTCGCGCCTACGTCCGCATGGAGGACGACGCCGACCAAGCCGCGGGGACTCGTGGTGTTGTCTCGGTACGGCGTCGTGAACGCGTTGTAGACAAGGTAGAGGTCACTACCGTCGGGCGAAAACGCCGGTGCCGTGTACATCCCACGGTCGCCCGGCCGCTCCACCGGTCTCCTTGGGGACCAAGTATCGCCGCCATCGATCGAGGTGCGTACGAAGACATGTTCGGCGCTGCCTCCGTTGAAGCCTGCCCAGTTCAGGACGATCTCGTCCGTCGCGTCTGCACCGGAGGGCGCGCCGTTGGCGATGCTGATGCTGGGCGACGCCGCGAGATCGTTGCGCGCCCCGGCGATCCCGTCCTGGACGCATCGGTTGATCGCGCCGTCGAATTGCAGCGCGTAGCAGGGGTCTGTGATCCTCTGGATCAACTGCGGACGCGTCCACGACTGCCCGCCGTCGAACGACTTCACCATGAAGTGGCTTCCGTTCGGCGGGAAGAAGACCTCAGGGTTCTGGAACTGCTCGTAGAAGACATAGACGACGCCCTCGCTGTCGGTGCGGACGCTGCAGCCCGATTGCCCCCACTTACTCGGAGAGACGTTGTGCGCTGGGCTCACCTGTTTGTTGGCCCAGGTGTCGCCCCCGTCAGTGGATGTCGCCACGACCTGTGGGGCAGCACCCGAGCCCTGGAACTTGTTGTAGCAAACGTACGCGTTGCCGAAGAAGGGGCTGCTCTCCGCGTTGTCGACCCAGAGCTGCTCCTTGTCGCTGAAGGTCGCGGAGGCCTGCTTCGACAGGATGACTGGCGGCTCCCATGCCGCCTTAACGTTCGCTGCCGCCGCACGGACGTCGTCCGTGCGAGATACGGCGATCCCCTCGAATCCCTTCAGCGTGCTCCCGGTCGACAGCCCGGACGTGAGGTTCGCATAGTACAGGCGCGACCCGTTCTCCCATGCAAAATCGCCATCGGCGTCGGGCACCGGTCCGAACGCCAAGGCGGGATCGCCGTCGGAAACGAGCCCGTTCTCCGAGTACCAGGGCAAGGTGCCGATCGGACCGACTTCGGCGACGCATTCGGGATCGTCGTCCCCGACCACCCCCAGGCAGTTGCGGGCGGTCAGCCCCGTGTACGTCGGCTGGGTCCACGTGTCGCCCGAGTCGAACGAGAAGTAGACGCCTGAGCCGCCAACATCCGGTGTGAACGGGCAGTCTGTATCGGGGCCCGCATTGCAGGCCTCCATGTCGATATTGTCGTTTGCGCCCGCGGCCACCACATTGGGATGCGCCGGGTCGATTACGACCGCGGGCTCGTTCTGCTTGTTCTGGGAGAAGGGCGTGTCTGGACTGCCGACGCTGACCTCAGTGTCGCCGCCGTTTTGCGCCGTCGCGGGCGCCGAGACGCCGACGAGGAGCACGAGGACTGCGGAAAGGCCGAGCGTTCCCCGAAGCAGGTGGGGGGACATGGGGAAGCCTCCTTTGTCGAGGACCATCTCGACCCTAGGCGCGCCTCATGCACGGCCGCAATCGTTCAATCGACGTATCTCGATACGGCGAGCACCACGACGGAAGAACCCATGCAGGCACTCCCGACTGGTGTCCGCTCGATGAATCCGGACCCCGGAGGTGGTCATACGACTCTGACATCGCCGCTACGTCGATAGCATGGGCCCGAGGGGAAGGAGCGCTCGTCATGCCGCAGCCGTTCGAAATCGTCCAGGAGATGGACGTCAACGCCTCTCCCGAGGAGGTTTGGGACGCGATCGCCACCGGCCCCGGGATGGACTCCTGGTTCCTCGGCCACATGGAGATCGAGCCGCGGCAGGGCGGCGAGGTCCGATGGACGCTCGGCGGGGAGACCCTTCCGTCCACCGTCACCACGTGGGACCCGCCGAATCGCATCGTGACCTCGGGCGCCGAGATCCAGGACGGTTCGCGGCACGATTTCGACTACACCGTGACCGGGCGTGAAGGCGGCCGCTCCAACATCCGATACGTCCACAGCGGCATGTTGGGAGGCGACTGGGAGGCCGAGTACGAGGCCATGCAGGAGGGCGACCCGATGTACTTCTTCAAGCTCGCCCAGTACCTCAACCACTTCAAGGGCAAGGTCGCGGCGACGGTCGATCTGTTCGGGCCCGTGGTCGAGGACGAGGACCAGGTCATGGCCGGCTACCGTCGCGCGCTCGGGCTCGGCGACGACGTCGCCGTGGGCGACCGGGTGTCGCTCACGCCGGAGGGCGTGGCGCCGATCGAGGGCGAGATCGACTGCCTGTCGCAGCACTTCATCGGCGTGCTCTCCGACGACGCGATCTACCGCTTCATCCATGGGTTCACCGGCGCGACGATGGTCGGGCACCATTTCTTCGGCGAGGACGGCAACAAACAGGACCTCGAACGCGACTGGCAGGCGTGGCTTGACCGCACATTCGCCCGAGGGTGAGCGCATCTCGGGCTAGACTGACGCCTCCCCCCGATCCCGTCGCCGGAGGAACGATGGCGTCCGAGGAAGCGCCTGCGCCGGATCGCGAACAACAGCGCGCCACCGCCGAACGTCTCTTGGCGCCGCACGCCCCGCCCGACTGGGAGACGAGGTTCCGCAAGACCGAGCTGCTGGACTCGGTGATCGACGGGGAGCCGATCCAGGTGTTCGTCATGGCCGCCGACATCCGCGAATCGACCGCGCTCATGAAGGAGGCGATCCGGTTCGAGAGGTTCGCGTCCGTCATGGATCGCTTCGTGAGCTCGGTCCGCCTGGGGATCCGGCGCTCGGGCGGCTGGTTCGACAAGTTCACCGGGGATGGGTTCCTCGCGTACTGGATCGTGCAGAGCGCGTCGCCGGACGAGTACGAGGAGCGGTTCGTCCAGACCGCCGGCGACATCACGCACACGGCGCACACCCTGATCGACCTGTTCCACCGGCGCGTGATGGAGGACTTCCGCGCGAACTCGCGGAACCTGTCCTTCGGCGTCGGGCTGTCGATGGGCCTGGACGCCGGCCCCGGCTACCTGGTCAAGATCGCGGATGAGCTCACCGTGGTTGGCCCGCCCGTCGTAGGGGCGGTGCGCATGGTGACCGCCGCGGCGCAGCCGCAGGAGATCGTCGCCAACGTGTTCCTCGGCGAGCGATTGCGCGACGGGCAGGACGGCGCCTACGAGGCGCTCGGCGTGACCGTCACCCGTGAGTTCCGGCCGACGAAGGAGTACCCGAAGGGCCAGGAGGTCTACGCGCTCACGTTCGACGGCGTGGAGACGGCCGAGGAGACGCCGGAGGACGCGACAGACAGCGGCGAGGCATGAGCTCTCGGGGGGTGCTCAGGTGAATGCGATCCGCACGAGGAACACGTCGCGGTCGCCGGCATTGGTCTGGTCCTGGAACGCGCCGTGCGTGGTCCCGACGGCGACAGCGCCCCGCGGATCCGTCGCCAGCCCGTACACCTGATCGAAGTCGTCGGTACCGAACTGCCACGTCCACACCTCGGTGCCCCGGACCAGGTACTTGCGCACGAAGCCGTCGCTCTCTCCGACCGCCGTGCTCTCGGGCAGGGCCCCGCTCGTCGTCCCCGCGACGTAGAGGCCCTTGCCGACGAGGTCGAGCGCCGAGGCGTCGTCGTCGGCGGCGCTCCCGAACTGCTGGTACCACTGGAGGCCGCCGCCCGGATACACCTTCCCGAGCACCGCGTCCATGCCGCCCAGGGGCGCCTGGTCCAGGAACGTCCCGGTGGTCCAGCCCGCGAAGAACACGCCGCTGGCGCGCGCGGCGATCGATGTGATCGCGTCGGTGTCGGCCCCGCCCAGGGGGAAGCTCCACAGCGGCGATCCCTGGGGCCCGACAGCGGCGACGAAACCGTCCTGGTCGACGACGGTGTGCCCCAGCCCCTCGGTTCGGCCGGCGAGGTAGAGCTTGTTCCCGAAGGCGTCGACGGCGAGCCCTGCATCCTCGCCGTCGCCGCCGAACACCTTCGCCCAGCGTTCCGCGCCGTGGGTGTTCATGGAGACCAGGAACGCGTCCGACGGCCCGTCGGGCCGCTGCCCGAACAGTCGTCCCCGGGTCGTGCCGCCCAGGACCGCACCCTCTTCGGACGCGAAGATCGCGGCAGCTTCGTCGGCCTCGGGTGAGCCGAACTGCTCGACCCACGCCATGTGGCCGCGGCGGTCGAATCGCGCGACGAACCCGTCCAGCCCGCCGTGATGCTGCTGTTTCGGGAACCGGCCGTCGGTCGAGCCCGCCACGTAGACGTTGGCGCCCGAGGCGGCGATCGCGAACGCCTGGTCCCGGCCGTGCGTGCCGAACTGTCGCGTCCACCGTTCGCGGCCGTCGGCGCTATAGCGCGTCAGGAAGGCGTCGTAGCCGTGCCGGTACACCTGGCCCGGCAGAGTGAAGTTCGTGAACCCGGCGGCGTACGAGCCGCCCTTGCCGTCCGATGCCGCCGCGTACGCGAGGTCGTACCGCACCGTGCCGAACTGCCGGCTCCACGCGATCTTGCTCGTCGCCTCGCCCAACCCGCAGTGCATACGCGCGACCAGGCAGTCGGCGACCAGCTGATCGAGGCGCTCCTGCTGCCAGGTGTTCCAGAAGTCGGCGTGCATGCTGTACCACGGACCGCTCGACAGCTTGAACGCGAGCATGCCCCCTCGGGTGGGGTCCATCACGCCGAAGTGCACGCGCTCACTCAGCTTCGGGATGACGTGCCCGAACCCCGGCGGGCACGAGCCCCCGACGGGGTAGGCGACGTCGTCGGGGGTCAGACCCGCGCCGTTCCAGCAGCTCGGGAAGTCGATCACCGCGACGATGCCGTCGACGAACGCGTATGGCACCGCCCACGGCGTGCAGTCGTACGGCGCGTCCCGGTCGGGCGTCTTGACGTCTTTGGTCTGCCCGCAGTTCCACTTGACGTGCGGGTTCTCGGCTGGGCTCGTCGCGTCGCGGTTGCCACCTACCATCTGCAGGCCCGCTGGGATCGTCTCGACCGAGTCGGCGTTCGAGCCGAGGTAGTAGATGCGCATCACGGTGGGCTCGATCGTGACACCGTCGAGGGACGCGGCCGGTGTCCAGTAGCCCGCGGTGTCGCTCGGCACGCGGCAGGTCGTCTGGCCGGCCAGCATCGATGCCATCGTGGAGAACGCGTTCACGCTCTCGTTGCCGAAGAAGTCGTGCATGTGGGACGCGCCGGGCCGGCCCGGGAAGACGATCGGGTCGTCCATGAGGCTGTGCGAGTACGGGCACCGGACCACGAACTGGCCCGGCTGCCCCGCCGCCGCCGGCGCGGGCAGGCTGAACAGGGCCACGATCGGGAAGGCGATCAGCAGCAGGCGCTTCATCCGGGTGCCGAACGCTAGCCTGAGCTCGTCGTGGGGGCAAGGCCGGGGGGTCCGCGGTTTGCGACCCGCCGGCGCGGCGACGGATGATGCCGCCCGGACCGAGGGAAGGAGACGCGTCGCATGAGGACCGTCATCAAGGGCGGAACCGTCGTCACGGCCACCGAGACCACCAGTGCGGACGTCGTGATCGAGGACGAGAAGGTCTCCGCGATCGGCGTCGGCATCCCGGTGCAGGCCGATGTGGAGATCGACGCGACCAACAAGTACGTGATGCCGGGCGGCGTCGACGTCCATACGCATATGGACCTGCCGTTCGGCGGCAGCTTCTGCTCGGACGACTTCGCGACGGGGACGCGGGCGGCCGCGTACGGCGGGACCACCACGATCGTGGACTTCGCCCTGCAGGACTACGGCGAGGGACTTCGGCAAGGGCTCGATCGCTGGCACGAGAAGGCGAAGCTCGCCACGACCGACTACGGGTTCCACATGATCATCCGGGAGGTGAACGACCAGGTCCTCAGGGAGATGGACGAGCTCGTGGGCGAGGGCGTCACATCGTTCAAGCTGTTCATGGCCTACCCGGGCGTGTTCATGCTCGACGACGCGTCGATCTTCCGCGCGATGCGGCAGGCGGGGACCTCGGGCGCGCTCATCATGATGCACGCGGAGAACGGCGGGCCGATCGATGTGCTGGTGCGGCAGTTCCTCGACGAGGGCAAGACCGAGCCGATCAACCACGGCTTGACGCGCCCGGCCGTGATGGAGGGCGAGGCCGTGCACCGCGTGTTCAAGCTCGCCGAGCTCGCGGACACGCCCGCCTACATCGTGCACCTTTCCTCCCGCGACGCGCTGAACGCGGTCCGCGAGGCGCGCGACCGGGGTCAGCCCGCGTACGCCGAGACCTGTCCGCAGTACCTGTACCTGTCGCTCGACGACATGGGGCGGCCCGGGTTCGAGGGCGCGAAGTTCGTATGCTCCCCGCCGCTCCGTCCGGCCGATCACCAGGAGGACCTGTGGAAGGGCCTGCAGGGAGACGACCTGCAGGTGGTCTCCACCGACCACGCGCCGTTCAACTTCGTGGGCCAGAAGGACCTCGGCAAGGACGACTTCTCGAAGATCCCGAACGGCCTTCCCTCCGTGGAAGACCGCTTCACGCTGCTCTACGGCGGGGTCGAGGCCGGCCACATCGGCCTGAACCGCTTCGTCGAGATCGTGGCGACCGCGCCCGCCAAGATGTTCGGCCTTTACCCCCGCAAGGGCACGATCGCGCCGGGTGCGGACGCCGACATCGTGGTGTTCGACCCGACCGTCGAACGCGAGCTCTCGGCCACGACCCATCACATGCATGTGGACTACTCCGTCTACGAAGGCCGGAAGGTCAAGGGGCTTCCGGAGGTCGTCCTGCAGCGCGGGAGGGTCCTCGTCAGGGACGGGATGTTCCACGGAAAGGCGGGTCAGGGGAAGTTCCTGCCGAGGAGCCGGATCCCCGCCTGAGGCTCAGGCGGTCGCCGAACGGCGCTCCGAACGCGAGCCGGGGGGCTCGGCGTCGGGCGCGACGATCCTGTAGCCGACGCCGCGCTCGGTGCTGATCCATCCTGGCCCGAGCTTGCGGCGCAGGTAGCGCACGTACACGTCGACCAGGTTCGAACGCGGGTCGAAGTCCAGCGACCAAACCTCGGACAGGAGCTCCGCGCGGGTGACCGTCCGGCCCGCGTTGCGCATCAGCATCTCGAGCAGGGCGAACTCGCGGGGTGTGAGCCAGATCACCTGCTCGCCCACACGGGCGCGGCGGGCGATCAGGTCGAGCTCGAGCTCGCCGACCGTGAGCTTGACCGAGTAGTCGGCGGCCGGCCTCAGCCGGGCCCGGAGCCTGGCCGCGAGCTCGTCGATCGCGAATGGTTTGGGTACGTAGTCGTCAGCGCCCAGGTCCAGGCCTCGGACACGATCCTCCACGTCGCCACGCGCGGTCAGGATCACCACCGGGATCCGCGCCCACCGCTCGCGGATGGCTCGCAGGACGTCCAGCCCGTCGACGTCGGGCAGGCCGAGGTCGAGCACGATCAGGCCCACGTCGTCGGTCACCGCTTCCGGCACCTCGCCGCCGGTCGACACGCGACGGACCTCGAAACCGCGGACGCTCAGGCCCTTCTTGACGAACGAGGCGATGCGGTCCTCGTCCTCGACGAGCAGAACCGTCAACGGGGAATCAGGATCCAGAACGTCGCCCCCCTCCCGGGATGGTTCTCCACCCCGGCCTCGCCGCCGTGGCCGCGCGCGATGCTTCGTACCACCGCGAGTCCGAGCCCAGAGCCCCGTGACGCCGGCCCGTGCACGAAACGCTCGAACGCCTCCTCCTCGTGTCCGCTCTTCAACCCGTCGCCGTGGTCCTCGACCGCGAACATCCAGGCCTTGCGCGCCTGCACCGCCCGCAGATCCACCGGGGTCCCGTCGGGCGTGTGGACGGCCGCGTTCTGCAGCAGGTTGACCAGCGCCTGCTCGAGCCGGTCCGGGTCGGCCTCCACGACGGCGTCGGGCTCGACGGGTTCCACCCGGAGCCGGCCGTTCAGGAACGGCTGGACCTTCCTCGCGACGCGGATCACGAGATCCTCGATCTTGACGGGCTGCTTGCGCAGGAAGGACGGGTCGTCGCCGCGCACGGCGATCGTGATGTCGTCGACGAGCCGGCCCATGCGTTCGAGCTCGTCGATGACGAGCGCGATCGTCTCCTCGATCTCCGCGCGCGTCGCGTTCGGCTCCAGGACCTCGAGGTGGCCGCGACAGATCGTGATCGGCGTTCGGAGCTCGTGAGAGATCGCCGACATGAACGCCGTCTTCATGTCGTCGACGTGCTTCAGGCTCTGGGCGATCTCGCGCTCCTTGAGCAGCTCTTCTTCCGTGCGCGCCAGCCGTGCCGAGCCCCACGACAGGACCTCGCCCACCATCACGCAGGCCGGGATCGTCACCGCGACCGAGCTCACGCCGACCTCGACGTTTCCGTCCAGGTAATAGAAGGGGACGAGGTAGGCCACGATCGCGAACGGCGCCACCGCCAGCGACGTCCACGGCCCGTGCGCCAGCCCGATCCACACGAACGCGACCAGGAAGAACACACCGTACGTGTACGACCGCGAACCGTACAGATTCCCCAGCGCGATCAGCGTGAACGCTGGCACGACCAGGACCAGGGTCGTTCCTCGCGGCCAGCGGTCCCACGGTGCGAACATCGCGAAGGCGCCGACCGCGATCCCGCTCGCCGCCACGGCCACGGTGCCGGGGATGCTGGCCTTGGCGGGGGACAGCGGCAGCGCGACCAGGAGCAGGCCGGCCGAGGTCAGGAACAGGACGCCGGCCAGGCGTCCCATGAGAAGGCGGCGGCGCGCCTCGGCGCTCGCGCGCGGCTCGGAACCTGGCCGGAGCCGAACAGCCGGCGAAGGATCGCCGGTGGGCGGAACTCGTCGGAGTCGGGAACGAGCACCCACGCCGAGTGTTCGCGGCGGCCGTCCGATCGGATCGAACTTCTCATCACGGCCGCCGACCTGCGGGAGCGTACCCTGAGGTGCCGTCCGGCGCATACGCGAGAGATGGCGCGAGCCGGGCGGCGAGGGTCGCCCGGCTCGCGCTGCGCGGCCGCCGGCGATCAGCCGCCGGCCGGATCGCGCCCGGCGCGAAGAGCACCGGGATGCGTTCAGGGTCATCCTCCGTTTCCCCTATGTAAACCGCAAGACCCGCGCGGTGAGAAGCCGCTCACTCGGCGCGCCCCCGTCGACGCGCGCGAACCGGTTCGGCTGTCGTAGCGTGGCGCACACGATGGCTGCCGAGGTCCGGATCCTGTTCGAGGGCTACCTGAGCCGGCCCGACGCCGAGGACCGGACGGCCTCGACGGTGGGGTTCGCCCGGGACAACGGCGTGCTGGTCATCGTGGACCCCGGGCTGGTGCCGGGGCAGGACGCGATCCTGCGTCCGCTCGCCGAGCTCGAGATCGTCCCCGACGCGATCACGGACGTGATCCTGTCGCACCACCATCCCGATCACACGCTGAACGCCGGGCTGTTCCCGAAGGCCCGGGTGCACGACCACTGGGCGTGGTACCGCGACGATCTGTGGATCGACCGGGAGGCCGAGGGGTTCGAGCTGTCGCCGTCGATCCGGCTGCTCGAGACGCCGGGGCACTCGGCCCAGGACATCTCGACCGTCGTCCAGACCGAGGACGGCCTCGTGGTGTTCACCCACCTGTGGTGGAACGCCGAGAAGCCGGCCGAAGACCCCTACGCCCCCGACCCGGAGCTGCTGCACGAGAACCGGACGCGGGTGCTCGGGCTGCCCGGCCTGCGGACGATCGTCCCCGGGCACGGCGCGCCGTTCGAGCCGGGCCCGGACACGCCGAGGTAGGGGACTAGACGCGCCCGAGGGCGCCCGCCGCCGCGGCGATGTCCTCCGGCGTCGTCCCGCAGCAGCCGCCGATCAGCGACGCCCCCGCGCGCTTCCAGTCGAGCGGCCGAAGGGGCGGGCGCGCGTCCTGGCGGGGCGGGTCGGTCCACGCCTTGCGCATCGGGTCCCAGAACGAGCCGCGGTTCGGGTAGCAGACGACGGACTTTTCGGTCGTGGCCGAGACCGTCTCGACCAGGCTCTCGGCGTGAAGCGGCGGTGTGCAGTTGATGCCCACCGCGACCACCGTCGGGGCGTTCGCGACGGTCAACACCGCCTCGTCGATCTTCGTCCCGTCGCAGATGTGCGTGCCGTCGCGGCAGCTGAAGCTCACCCACGCCGGGACCTCGGGGACCTTCTCGAGCGCGCGGATCAGCGCGGCCGCCTCGACGATCGACGGGATCGTCTCGACCGCGAACAGGTCGGGTTCGGCTTCGGCCAGGACTTCCATCCGCGGAACGTGGAATGCGACGAGCTCGTCCTCGTCCCGGGCGTAGTCGCCGGTGTACTCGGCGCCGTTCCCGAGCATCGCGCCGTATGGGCCGACCGAGGCGGCGACGAGGCGGCCGCCGTCCGCGGCCTCCCGCGCGAGCTCGACGCTCTTCCGCATGAGCGCGGTGGCCTTCGGCACGTCGATGCCCCGGCCGGCGAAGCCCTCGAACGTGGCCTGGTAGCTCGCCGAGATCGCGACATCGGCCCCGGCGGCGAAGTACGCGGCGTGGACCGCGCGGATCGCGTCGGGGTCCTCCACCAGCACGC
>JBKPKU010000190.1:0-7321 GCA_046731295.1 Actinomycetota bacterium | reverse complement strand
GGTAGCGCTCGCGCCTGTGACATGGATCGTTCCTCTCACGTCGCCGGCGACCGTCGCCCAGATCTCCTTCCCCGAGACGACCCTGAACGCGGACACGGGCGTGCCGCCGATATCGAGCTTGTCACCATCGGGTCATTGACGTCCGTTCCTCTGATCGCGACCACGCACCCCGCCGGGCCGCTGGTCGGCGAGAACGACGAGATGGTCGGGGGGTGCCGACGCCGGGACCTGAAGGCCGAGCAGGACCAGGGCCGACGCGACGGCGACCGCCTCTACGCGCAGCCCAAGTGTCGTTTGAGGAGAGCCATGGCTCCGACCTCACTTCTCGCACGAGATACTCGCCACCGCCTACCTGTCGGCAAGGGTTCCGGCGGTCACTGCTGGCGCTCCGCAGCACCCCAACGAGCGCCACCCGAAGCACCCGGCACTCCTCTCGGTCGATCAGGGGGTTCGGCGAAGGCGCATGTCCGGGTTCCCCAGAACTCACCGATCCGCTCGGCTCGCTCGAGGTCGGGAGCATGAGGACATGGAGCAGTTCGGCTCGGGGATCCGGCCCGAACGTATCCGCCTGCGGCGTAACGGACTGGGAGGAGGGAACGCCGCGCACGGATCGAGGCGTGGGCAGGAATCCGCAAGACCCGAGGAGGCCCGCTATGCGTACACTTGCAAAGAGAGGGGGGTCGAGGCTGTTCGGACTCTTCGGCGACGGTAACCAGAGCCGGCATGTTCGCGAACACGCAGAGCAAGTCCGCGCCTATCTCGAGGCCAACCTCACGCAGGACCTGGACATGAACGCCGTCGCCCGGGCCGCCTCGCTGTCCCCCTTCTACCTCACGCGCATCTTCAAGCAGCGCTACGGCGTGCCCCCGTACCGGTACCTGATCGGCCTTCGGATCCGTTACGCGTCCGATCTGCTGCGCGAGTCCTCCCTGAGTGTGACCCAGGTGTGTCACCGCTCGGGGTTCAACTCGCTCTCCCACTTCATCACCACCTTCCGGCGTCACACCGGCATGAGCCCGTCGCAGTACCGGCGGCTCGTGGACTGGCAGCAAGATGCGGGAAGGTTCGGGCAGGAGACCGAACTGTTGGTCGAACGCCCCCGCCGTATGAACCTCTGAGACCGGTCACGGCGCCTGCCGTGGTCGACGTGTCCTCGGGCCGAAGGAGGACGGCATGCTCAGACGTTCTGCGGCACCCGTCTGGCTCGTCCCGTTGCTCCTCGCGGTCGCGCTCGTCGCGGCCGCGTGTGGAGGAGGAGCGGACGAGCAGACGCAGGGAGGGGGGACCTCGACGACCGGTGAGGCGCCGGTCGGAGGGACGCTGAAGCTGGCGCTGCAGTCGGACGTCCAGGAGGCGTTCGATCCGCAGAAGGAGTACTACGGCGTGGCGTGGGAGTTCTACCGCTGCTGCCTGCTCCGAACGCTGGTCTCGTACAACGGCAAGACCACCGCCGAGGGCGGCGCCGACGTGCTGCCGGACCTCGCGTCCGCGCTGCCCGAGCAGTCGGCGGACGGGCTGACGTGGACGTTCACGCTCAAGCAGGGCATCAAGTACTCGCCCCCGCTCGAGGACGTGACGGTCACGGCGCAGGACTTCATCCGTGCGATGGAGCGCGAGGCGTGCAGTGCGTGCGCCAATGGGGGGTACAGCTTCTACTACTCGGTGATCGAGGGCTTCGACGACTTCGCCGCGGGTGACGCGAAGTCGATCAGCGGCCTGGAGGCGCCGGACGATTCCACGCTGATCGTGAAGACGTCGGCACCTACCGGCGATCTCCCGTTCCGGATGGCGATGCCCGCCGCGGCGCCGATCCCACCGCTCCCGGGCGATCCCGATGCCCGGCTGGGCGTCGCCAACGGGCACGACCGCGACTACGGCCGGTTCCTCATCGGCACGGGCCCCTACATGTATGAGGGGACCGACAAGCTCGACTTCTCGCTGCCGCCGGACCAGCAGCAGCCGGCCACCGGCTACGAGGTGGGGCGCTCGCTGGTGCTCGTGCGCAATCCCTCGTATGACCCTGACAGCGACGACCTCCGCGAGGGCTACGCGGACCGCATCGAGGCCACGATCGGCGGGGACTCGAACGACCTCGCGCTGAAGGTCGACGCCGGCGAGATCGACATGGTGTTCGACGGCGTACCGCCAGCCGAGCAGGTCCGGCGGTACTCGAGCGATCCCGAGCTCCAGGACCAGATCCACTCGGATCCCTCGGACGGGGTTCGATACATCGAGATGAACCTGGCGGCGCCGCCGTTCGACGATCCGAACGTGCGTGTCGCGCTCAACTACGCGCTGGACAAGGAGGGGTTCCGGCAGCTGCGCGGCGGCCCGCTGTTCGGCGAGCTCGCGGGGCACATCATGGTGAACAGCCTCCAGGGCAACGAGCTGGCGGAGTACGACCCGTACCCGACGCCGAACGGTCGGGGCGACGTCACGGCCGCCAAGCAGGCCATGGCGCAGTCGAAGTACGACAGCGACGGCGACGGCGTCTGCGACGACAGCGCGTGCGACGGGGTCCTCACGGTGATCGACGAGGCCGACCCGTACCCGGACCAGACGGCCCTGCTCCAGCAGAGCCTGGAGCCGCTCGGCATCACGCTGGAGGTCAAGCCGTTCGAGCGAACGACGATGTACGCCAAGTGCGAGGACCCGAACTCGGGCTGGCAGCTGTGCCCAAGCGTGTCCTGGGGCAAGGACTACCCGGACGGGTTCACGTTCGGGCCGCCGCTGTTCAGCCGTGACGCGATCGGACCGCAAGCGTGCTGCAACGACCCGATGGTGGGCGCTACGCCCGACATGCTGAGCGAGCGCGGGTACAACCCGGACACGGTCATCCCCAGCGCGGAGGACGAGATCGACAAGTGCATCCCGATGGCGGGCGATTCCCGGCTGAGCTGCTGGGCGCAGCTGGACCGCTACCTCATGGAGGACGTCACGCCGTGGGTGCCGTACCTGTTCGACAACAACGTCGTGATCACGTCCAGCAGGATCGTCTCGTGGAGCTTCGACCAGTTCGCGGGGCTCCCGGCGCTGGACCGGCTGGCGATCGCGCCCGAGGCCTGATCGGGACTCGGGGCCGAGGGTGGACATGGGAAGATCCGGAGCTCGGATCGGAGAGAGGGTCAAGGACCTGAGCTCCGGACCTTCCACTCGATCGTACGCCCGCCGTCGAGCGCGGCTCTTGCGGTTCCCTGTCGACGAGTGACGGGTCCTTGCCCCGCAAGCGGGATGAGCATCCCGCGACTACGATGCGCGCGTGTCCGATCCCGTTCGGCGGCGCTGGGAAGCCGGCGAGGTGGCGTTCAACGCCTGGTCCACGTTCCCCGGCGTGGCCTCGGCGAGGATCCTCGCGAGCGCCGGCTTCGACGCGGTCACCGTCGACCTGCAGCACGGCGAGCACACGGCCGCAACGCTCGGCGAGGCGGTCGAGGCGATCCAGCGCGCCGGCGCGGTGCCCTTCGTCCGCCTCCCGTGGAACGAGCCGGCCAGCATCATGCGGGCGCTGGATCTCGGCGCCCGCGGACTGATCTGCCCGATGGTCAACTCGGCCGACGAGGCGGAGGCGTTCGTGCGGTATTGCCGCTACCCCCCGCTCGGAGCGCGGAGCTACGGGCCGGTTCGGTCGGCCTACGGCACGGCTCGCGCGCAGACCGAGGCCGCCAACGCGGCGGTCCTGGCGTTCGCCCAGATCGAGACGGCCGAGGGGTTCGCGAACGTCGAGGCCATCTGCGCGACGCAGGGTCTCGACGGCGTGTACGTCGGGCCCGCCGACCTCAGCCTGACCCTTGGGTTCGACGGGTTCGCGGACCTCGGTGCGACCGAGATGCGCGACGCCATGCGGCGCCTCGTCGACGCGGCGACCGCGGCCGGCATCGTGCCGGGGGTCCACTCCCCGACCGCCGATCAGGCGATCGAGATGGTTCGCGCGGGCTTCCGGCTCGTGGGCGCCACCGGCGACCGAGAGCTGCTCGGGAGCGGCGGCGCCCAGAGTCTGGCGCGCGTCCGGGCCGAGGGACGGCCGAACGCCTGACACCCGCCTCAGGCCGTGGGCTTCTCCTGGGCCGCGGTCTCGAGGGCCGCCTCGAGGGTCCGATCCAGGTTCAGCACGGCGTTCAGGCGCGTCATCGCGAGGACGCGGTCGACGCCACTCTCGGGCCGGACGACGACCCGGAGGCCGCAGAGCACCTCCCGGCATCGGGCGTCCACGCGCGCGATCGCGCTCAGCCCCGCGCTGTCCACGTAGGAGCACGACGTGAGGTCCGCGATCAGCCAGAGATCGGCCCCGACCCGGGCCATCAGCTCGTCGAGCACGTGATCGGCGTTCGACATGTCGATCTCGCCCTCGATCCGCGCCACCGACGCCCGTTCGGCCTTCTCGAACTCGATCGTCGCGAGATCGGCCATCAGGGCGCCCCGACGCGCATCCGCACCGTGGTTCCGCCCTCGCCCTGCTCCACGTCGACCTCACGCACGAGCGCCCTGACGAGCTCGAGCCCCCGTCCGCGGGCGTCGTCGGGCCGTGGGTGTCGCCACCGCCCGTCGTCGGAGACCGAGAGCTCGAGCACGCCGTTCTCCCGCTGCGCCACCACGTGGACGTCGCCGATCCGCCCGATGTAGGCGTGCTCGATCGCGTTCGAGGCGGCCTCGGTGCAGGCGAGCACCACGTCGTCGACCGTCTCCATCGGCATGCCCGAGCGCTCGAGCCAGGCCCGCAGGTCGGCTCGGAGCGCGGAAAGCTCGTGCGCGCTTGCGGGGAAGCTCCTGCGGTACTCGCCCGACGGGCGCCGCGAGCCGATCACCAGCAACGCGACGTCGTCGTGGCGCTCATCGGCCACCAGGTCCAGCAGCGCGTCCGACAGGTCCTCGAGGCTCTGGCCGACCCCGCGCGCCGCCGTGTCGGCCAGCCGCTCGAGACCGATGTCGAGCGACTCGTCCCGGCGTTCGACGAGCCCGTCGGTGTACAGGACCAGGATCGAGCCGGCCGTCAGCCGCTCGTGTGCCTGCGCCCTCGGCAGCTCGAACGGGAGACCCAGCGGTACGGACCGCCCGCCCTCCAGGAACCTCGTGGACCCGTCGGGTTCGATCACGAGCGCCGGCGGATGGCCCGCGGTGGCGTACCGGAGCTCGTTGGTCGTTGGGTCGAGCAGCATCGTCAGGATCGTCGAGAAGAAGGCCCCCTCGACGCCGTTCGCGAACCGCTCCAGCGACGCCAAGATCGCGCTGGGCTCGGTGGTCGAAAGCGCGAGCGCGCGCCAGGCGCTTCGAACCTGCCCCATCGCGGCGGCGGCCTGCAAGCCGTGGCCGGCGATGTCGCCCACGGCGAACGCCACCGTGCCGTCGGGCCGGTCCAGGATGTCGTACCAGTCACCCCCGACGTGCACGCCGCGCGTAGCGGGGAGGTAGCGCCCGTCCGCGTCGACGGTCGCGGCGCCGGCGACGCCCTCGGGCATCAGGTTTCGCTGCAGCGTCATCGCCGCCTCGTGCTCGACCTCGTACGCGCGGGCGCGTTCGAGCGCGACGCCCGCCTGGTGCGCGAACGAGCGGATCAGCTCGGAGTCCTCGGCCGAGGGCGCCTCGCGCTCCTGCTTGAAGTAGACGGCCATCGCGCCGATCGCCTCGCCCTTGGCGACGATCGGCACCGCGTAGAGGCACACGCCGAGGTCGTGCTGCGACGCCCACCCGTCCTCGAATCGGGACTTCCAGACCTCCTGGGAGGGCATCCAGAGCGCCCGCCCGTTCCGGTACACGTGCGCGAGCACCGATCGATCGTTGACCGAGATCTCGATCGGCGACTGCAGCCGCAGCGTCCCGCGGGCCAACGTGCCCGGCACGAGCCGGAGCGACGAGCCGTCGTCGCTCGCCAGGCCGATAGCGGCCGAGTCCGCGCCCACCCCCGCGGTCGCGCCGCGAAGGATCGCACGGGCCGCGTCCTCGGTCGTGACGGCGCGCGCCAGGCGCGCCGTGACCTCCTGCAGCCGGGCGGCGCGCTTGAGCGCGCGCTGCTCGGCCTCGAACATCCGCGCCCGTTCGAGCGCCTCCCCGGCCTCCTGCGCGAGCGCCTCGACGAACCGCAGCTCGTCGGGCGAGAACGAGTGATCCTGATCGAACCGGAGCCCGATCACGCCGATCCGCCTGCTCCGTCCCGAGATCGGCGTGGCCAGCAGGGCCTTCACGGGCTCGCCGAGCAGGGAGGATCCCGGTGGCGGCGTGCCGCGGAGGTTGCGCGGCCCCTCCAACAGCTCGGCCGTGCCCGAACGGTACGCCTCGGTGAGCGGGTTGGACGACTCGAGCGACACGCTCTGCGGAACGTCGTCGGGGACGCCGAACCGGGAGATGAACTCGAGCCGGTGGCCGTCCCGGGTGGCGACCGCGATCCCGCCGGCCACCGAGCCGAGCGCCTCGGCGGCCTCGACCAGGATGGCCGTGGCGACCTCCTCGACCCCCAGATCGGGCGTCATGGCCTCGCCGACGGCGCGCACCCGATCCACTCGCGAGGTCAGGCGCACGGCCTCCTCCCGTGACTCCTGCAGCAACGAGCGCTCGAGCGCGAGCGCGACCTGGTCGGCGACGGTTTGCAGCTCGGCGCGCTGCCGCTCGTCGAACGGCTGCGGTTCGGCATAGGTGACGAACAGCGTCCCGATGCACACGCCCGAGGCCTTGAGCGGGACGCAGGCGAACGCCCGGTCCCCCTCGCGGGCGAACGCGTCCGCGTGGCCCGGGTACTCGCGCTCGGTGTCCTCGGGCGAGCCGAGAAGGACCATTCGGCCGCCGCTTACCGCGTCTGCCGTTGGCGAGGGCGTGTCCAGCGAGATCGCTCCGCCGGTCTCGCCGACGGGCTGTTGTCCGTCGGCCGCGATCGGCTCGATCGTCCGGCCGTCGGGGGCGAGCGCGCCCATCGAGACGCGCCGGCTGCCGAGGATCGACACGACCGCCTTCGCGCCGATGCTGGCCACTTCGCTCGGGGAGGCGGCTCCGGCCAGGGCCGACGCGAGCTCTCGAAGGCGCGTCGCGCGTTGGCGCGCCTGGCGCTCGGCCTCGAACAGCCGCGCACGCTCAATCGCCTGACCGCACTGCCGCCCGATCGCGAGCAGAAGCATCTCGTCCTCGACCGAGAAGCGGCGGCTCTCGCGGAAGTTCACCGAGACCACGCCGAGCAGGCTGTCCCCCGCAAGCAGCGGCGCCGCCGCCTGGGCGCCGATCGGGTACCCCTCGTCGATCTCGGCGAGCATGGGGTAGCGCTCGAGCGCTTCGTTCGCGCTGCCGACCGTCACGACCGAGCGCTGGGCGACCGCATCACCCAGGATGACCGGCGTGTCGA